>CAIUDO010000524.1 GCA_903897935.1 uncultured Pseudomonadota bacterium | reverse complement strand
CGACGCGCCGCCGCGTGCTGCGCGCGCACAACCGACGCTCGGAGCCAGGAGCTGCGCGTTGAACGTCACCAGCGATACCGCGCGCGAGAGACTCGTAAGATCCATGACCTTCCTCGTGCCTCCCGGGGGGTCCGATGGGTGTGTCCGTCGCAGAGGCGCAGCGCGACACGATCACCGTGAGGCTGGCGGACGGTCGGACGGTCACGCCGACGGCGCTCGCTAGGGTTAGTCGGGTGCATCCAGAGGTCGCCATGATCCCCTTGTTGTTGGCTTGTGTCAGCGTCCCGAAGGAGTCCGGGGGCCCAACCGAGTCGGAGACCGAGACAGAGGCATGCCCGGTCGTCTTGGTGTCTCCCGAGGTGCTGACGTGGGACCTGGTCCAAGTCGAGACCACCTCGACCGCGGCGGTGTCGGTCGTCAACAGCTGTGTCGGCGACGGCGCCCTCTCCGTGCTCGCCGAGATCGCCGAGCCAGGCTTCACGGTCACCGGGGGCCCCTTGAGCCTGGAGCCGGGGGGCGCGGGCACCCTCGAGGTGCAGGTCACCCCCGAGACGTACGCGGCGCTGTCGGGCACCCTGCTCCTCACCACCAACGACCCCGCCCAACCCACCGTCGCCATCCCCCTCACCGCCTCGATCGACGCCGACGCCGACGCCGACGGCTACGACGCGGTCGGCGCTGGCGGCGACGACTGCGACGACGCCGACCCGGCCGCGTTCCCCGGCGCCCCCGACGCCTGGTACGACGGCGTCGACAGCGACTGCGACGGCGCCTCCGACTACGACCAGGACCATGACGGTCACGACGCCGCTGCCGAAGGGGGCGACGACTGCGAAGACACCGACCCCGCGCGCTCGCCCTCCGCGCTCGAGGTCTGGTATGACGGGGTCGACAGCGACTGCGACGGCGGGTCCGACTACGACCAGGACCGCGATGGCCACGACGCCGCCGCCGAAGGGGGCGACGACTGCGACGATCTGCTCGCCGACGTGTACCCGGGCGCCCCGGAGGTCTGGTACGACGGCGTCGACGGCGACTGCGACGGCTCGGGCGACTTCGACCAGGACGGTGACGGCTTCGAGCTGGGCGCGGACTGCGACGACGAGGACGCCACGGTCGCCCCCGGCGCCGTGGACGCCTGGTACGACGGGGTGGACGCCGACTGCGACGGCGTGTCCGACTTCGACCAGGACGGTGACGGCTTCGATCTGGGCCTCGACTGCGTCGACACCGACCCCGCGGTCCACCCCGCCGCCGCCGAGATCTGGTACGACGGCGCCGACACCGACTGCGACGGCGCGTCCGACTTCGACCAGGACCGAGACGGCGACGACCGGTACCCTGAGGGCGCCGACTGCAACGACCTCGACCCGACCACCATCGACGGGGAGGAGGAGACCCTCAACGGCCTCGACGACGACTGCGACGGCTCGGTGGACGAGGGGCTCGCGGCGCCAGGAGACGTGCTGGTCACCGAGATCCACGCCGACCCGAGCGCTGTCTCAGACACCTTCGGCGAGTGGTTCGAGGTCTACAACACCACCGGGCTGACCATCGACTTGAACGGGTGGACCGTCTACTCCGACGACGGGGGACTGTTCGTGATCAGCGGCAGCGTCCCCGTACCGCCGTTGGGGTATGCCGTGCTCGGGGTAAGCGGCGACCTGGCCCTCAACGGCGGCGTCGCGGTCGACTACGTGTACGACCGGGCCACCTTCTCGATGGGGGACTCGGGCGACTCGATCTACCTGCGCGCTGGCGTGGTCGACGTCAGCTCGGTGGTGTGGGACGCGTTGTGGCCGGGAGCGATCTACGTCGGGTCGGCCCAGCAGCTCGACCCCAGCCACTACAACGAGGCGGACGTCACCAGGTCGGTCAACTGGTGCGTCGCCACCACCACCTACGGCTCGGGAGACGAAGGCACCCCCGGGACCGCGAACCTGGAGTGCAGCGGGCACGACGACGACGGCGACGCGTACTCGGACTTCGACTGCGACGACAACGACGCCGACGTCCGCCCGGGCGCCGTAGACGTGGCCGGCGACGGGGTGGACCAGGACTGCGACGGGTTCGCCGACAACCCCGTGCTGGCCGAAGGGTCGCTGCCCACCGTGCGCGGCGGCGCCACCGGGGCGGGCATCCTGGTGCTCGGCGTCGGGGACACGGACGGGGACGGCCCCGTCGAGGTGGTGGTCGCCAACGACACCGGTACGGTGTACCTCCTCGAGGCGGCTCCGTACGCCGGCTGGAGCGGGTCGGTGTCGACGATCGCGGAGGCCAGCGTGCGCCTGTCGGCGGCGGGCGCGACGAACCTGCTGACGAACGGGGTGGGCGACTACACCGGCGACGGGATCGCGGACGTGCTCATGGTGACCACCGCCGGCGCCGACGGGCTTACGGGGCCGTTCATTGGCGTCGGCGGCTCGCGCGCCTCCGATGTGACCTTCAACGTGCGTGCGGCGACCGGCGCGACCGGGCCGAGCGTCTGGCTCGGCGCCGACTTCGACGGGGACGGGGTGGACGATCCGGTGTGGGCGGATCCCCACACGGCGAACAGCGCGAGGGGCCTGGGATTCGTCCGGATCTTCTCGGGTGGCCCCGGGCTGTCCGGGGTCCTCACTGGGGGCGACGCCACGACCACCCTGGTGGTCTCCGAAGACGTCGCCCTCGGCGCCTCGCTTGCCTTCGGCGACGTCGACGGCGACGGCCTCGACGACCTGGCCGCCACCACCGCCCGATCGGGCATCCCTGGCGGGACGTACATTTGGGCCTCGGACGGTCTGGTCGCCGCCTCGGTCGACCTCGGGGTCGACGGCCACACCTTCGTCGAGACAAAGGGCACCTACGAGACCCTCGCCGCCCTCTCGATGGCGCTCGGGGACTTCGACGCCGACGGCGCGACCGACTTCGCGTTCTCGTGGCAGGAAGGGGCCTGGGAGGGGGGGCGAACCTCTACCTGGCGCTGCCGGGCGGTGGCGCCGCGGTCGACGTGCCGGACGTCGAAGCGACGGGCTTCCAGTTCCCCGGATCGATGGCCGATGTCGACGGCGACGGGTTCGCCGAGCTGGCCATCACCGGCGTGCCCAGCTACACCGACCCGCTCTTCCACGGCTTCCTCGCCACCTATGCGCTCGCCGACGGGACGATCGACCCCGACGACGCCGCCTGGGGGGTCGGGGTGTACGAGCCCTCCAGCCCCACGTTCCTGATCGCCGACCTCGACGCTGACGGGCACATCGAGCTCTTGACCGGCGACGCCTACACCGACCCCACCCGCACGGACGAAGGCTCGTTCCAGGTGGTGCCCGGACCATGACGTGCCGTCGCCCCGCGGAGCGGTCAGACGGGCCGTCCGCGGGGGCGCGGAGCAATCGCCGTCGAACTTGCGTGGGTCAGGAGCAATCCCGCTTCAACTTGACGGCGCGGCCGCTAACGTCGGGTGGCCCGACCGGGCGGGCGGCAGGAGTGCGCGATTGGGAGGCTTTGCTCGTGGGGGCGTGGACGTCGCCGGCTCGACTTCGGGCGGCGGTCAAGTTCAAGCGGGATTGCTCCGACGCCACGTAAGTTCGAGGCGGATTGCTCGACGGCCGGTCATGGGCGGAGCTAGTCTAGCCGTGGCGGCGCGGGTGGGCCTTCAGCGTGCCGTCGATCTTGTCGAGCGCGCGCTGCACCTGCGCGGCGATGGGCATGGCTCCGGGCCCTTGAGGGGGCAGGGTGCGCATGTGGGCGGTGCACAAGTGGTCGACGTCGGCGCACCGCGCGACGAGCCGCTCGGCCCACGCCCGCAGCTCGTCGGCCGCGCCGGGACGCTTCTGGAGCACCTTGGCGAGCGTGGGATGGAACGCGAGGCCGCCGACGAGCGGCACCGAGACGTACGTGAGGGTGTCGTCGACGTGCAGGGTCCGAGAAGCTGCGTGAAACGCCAGCACGGACGCGAAGTGCAGCCCCTCGTTCGCCGGAACGAAGTCGACCCCGGGCGGCACGGTGAGCTCGAGGTCGTCCGCGAACCGCGCGTGGGTGTCGGGGTGCTCGATCGGCTCGCGCTCCCAGCGCACGGCGTCGCGCTTCCGATGGTGGCGCTCCGTCCCGTAGTGCCGGGCGTCCGGGAACAACGCGGCGACGGCGTCGACGTGGACGGTGTGGAACGGGTGCAGGTGCAGGACGGCCTCGATGGCGCGGCCGCCGTCCGTGAGCGCGCGCACACGTTCGAGGGTGGGCCCGGTCAGGGTGTAGGCGTCGAGCAGCAAGAACCCGCCGGAGCGGCGGCGAACGAGGGAGCAGTGCGTGCCGATGTCGAGCAGCCCGCCGACGCGGAAGCTGCCGCGGATGTTCCAGAACCCGTCCCCGATGTCCACGATCTGATCGGCCAATGGTCCCCCCGTCCGGCGGCGTGCCGGGGTCGCTTGCTAACGGGTCGGGTGGCGCTGGCCGGTCGGGATCGGTCACGATGGCGGGTCCCTGAGGCAGATCAAGGGTCCGATCCGCCCATCGCGGAGGAAGATGGGGGCACGCCGGCTACTGGCCCCAACCAGGGGTCAGGTCGATCACTTTCGCGTTGGGGCGTTTGGTGACCTTGCAACGCCGAGGACTCGCGCGCACGGAGCGGTCTTCGAAAGTGATCGACCTGACCCCGGGCCTTGGGGGACGCCCATCCCGCAGGATGAACCCTCGATCTCGCGCGGCCCAGGATCAGCTCACGCCCGCCACGTCGCGTCGACCGAGCCCGCGGGCGCCGCGTCTTCGTCGAGCGCGTCGAGCAGCCGCTGCCACGCACCCCAGAACCACTCCGTCAACGCGTCCCCGGCGGCGGGACGCGCCGGCGGCCACGTCTCCGTCGACGCCGCGTCCGCCCACAGCCGCTCCAGAGGCGTGCTCCCCAGGTAGTGCGCAGCGAACAACAACACGATCGTGCGGTGGTCGCCCCGGGGATCCGGCGGCCGATGATAAAGACGGTACAACGTCGTGCGCGTGCGGATCAGGTGCCCGAGCACCGTGGCGTGCACCGACGTCGGCGCGGTGCCCGTGCCCGTCCAGCCGGCGCCGAGGTGGTCGGCCCATCGCGTCGCGAGCTGCTCCAACGACGCCCTCGCGGCGTCCGGATCGACCTCGGTCATCGCGGCGATCGTTCGGACCGTCTCCGCGTTGCGCGGCCACGCCAACAGCGGCGCGAGCACCGCGCGGATCTGCGTGCCCGCGTCGAGGAAGTCGAGGTCTTCGAGCGTGACCTGCGGCGTCGTCACCCGTCCGTCCGGCAGCTGCCCCGCGAGGTCCGACAGCATCGCGGCGTACGTCAGCCGCATCATCTCGGACACCCGCGGTGTAGCGAGCTGGTCGAACGCCGGCAGCTCGTCGCGCCACGTGAGCCCGTCGCGGTCTGCGCGCGCCCCGAGCCACGAGTCCCACGCGACGTCATGCGGACCGAGCGGCTCGACCAGCCACGATCCGGCCGGGTACGTCGCCGCGAGGTCGGTCAGGGTCGCGGCGCCCGATGTGCGCCAGGTGTCGGCGCGAAGCCAGCTCTCGAGCGCGCGGCGCGGCACCAGGGCGATGCTCCGGTCGAGCAACGCGCACACCTCGACGTCGTCTGCGCCGACCGCCCGCCCGATCGCGCGCCGAAGGTCCGGGTCTACGTACCGAGCTTGAAACGACGACAACGGCGCGTGGTCCGAGTCGCCCTCGCGCGCCGTCCACGGCATGTGCACCGACAGCGTCGAGGAGGCGTCGTCGGTGTCGATCACGGCGTACATCGCGGCCCCGCACCGCACGAAGCCGACCCTCCCGACGTCGCGGTCGAGCCCGGGGAAGAGCAGGCGGAACAACGCCTCCGGACGGCCTTCGCTCGGGAACCCGAACCGGTTCCACAACCAGACGACCATCCGCTGCGCCTTGAGGCGCCGCGCCGCGCGCACATCGACGCCCTCGCGCAGATCGTCGACCTCCCAGCGCGGCAACCCCAAGCCGGCCGCGAGCGCCTCCGGGGTCGTCGCGAGCGGGCGCTCGAGCGGGCGGGGCGGCGGGCCGTGCACGGTGTCGGTGCCTTGGGGCCGCCCGGGCGCGATCGTGATGCCGACGTGCGGCTGCCCGAGCACCGCGAGCGCGAGCGCGACCGCGACGCTGCGCGGCGGTGGCCGCCCAATCTCCTCGGTGGCCTCGGGCAGCCCGTGGATGTAGCCGTCGAGGGTGCTGCGGATCTGGGCGTCCATCGCCTCGCGAGCGGCGCCTCCTGGGAGGTCGCGTCGCCGCGCGAACCCGCGATGCAGACGTGCCATGGTCCGGATGGGATCTGCGTCGCCCGACATGCGACCTCCAACGCCGACGAGCTAACGTCCCAGGCCGCGTGCGGCCCCTCCCGGCGCGACGACGGTGCGTGGGGCGCGTTGACAACGCTTGACGAGCAAGCCGCGTCCGTCCTGGATTAGGGAGCGGCCGCCGCGCCCGAGCGACGAGGCGGTCCGTGCGCGTCGGCGCCGTTCCGAGAACTATTTCCGCGATCCGGCCCGTAGCGGGCGCTCCGTGAGGCGATGATGATGGCGACGGTGTTCTCGGCGGCGCGGCGGTGGGTCGTGGTCAGCGCGTTGGTGGGCGCGGCGGCGTGTTCGGGGCCGGGCATGGATCCGGGAGCGTTCGGTCCGCGCCCGGAGCCTGTCACGGTCGTCGAGGTCGCGCCGGTCGGCACGGGCAGCGTGCTCGACGAGCTCGTCACGAACGCTACCCTCGAGGCCGAGCGCCAGGCGGATCTGTTCCCGCTGACCACCGGCAAGGTGCTGTCGGTGCTGGTCGACGAAGGCGACCGGGTCGTGCGTGGGCAGCTCCTCGCGACGGTCGAGGCCACCGCGCTCGGCGCCGGAGCGGAGCGGGCCGGTGCGGAGGTCGCCAAACAGGCCCGTGACCTCGATCGGCTGACCGAGCTGCACGGCCGCGGCGCGGTGTCCGACCTCGAGCTTCAGAACGCCCAGCACGCGCTCGCGACGGCCCGGTCCTCGGCGCGCGAGGCGTCGGCTTCCTACTCGGGGGCGCGCATCGAGGCGCCCTTCGACGGCCTCGTCGCCCTGCGGGACGTGCGGGTGGGCGCGCTCGCGTCGCCGTCTACCCGCGCGTTTCAGGTGGTGGATCCGACGACGACCCGGGTCGTGGCTGCGATCCCGGAGCGCGACGCCGGGCGGGTCGCCGTCGGCCAGCTCGTGCGCCTCGTGTCGGCGTACGACCCGTCGATGAGCGCCATGGGGCGCGTCGACCGCGTGTCGCCGGTGGTCGACGCCAACACCGGCACGCTGCGCGTCACGGTCGTGGCGGACCCGGGGCAGACCGCGCTGCGGCCGGGCCAGTTCGTATCGGTGCGCCTGGTCGTCGACCGGCACGACGACGTGCTCGTCGTGCCGCGTGACACCATCGTCTACGAAGACGGGCGTCCGATCGTGTACCGCATGGTGGTCGACGAGCCGAAGGCCGAGGCGGAGGTGCCCGCGGCGGAGGCGCCCGCGGCCGGCGGGTTCGACCTGTCGAAGTGGTTCGGGGGCGGAGCGCCCGCGGAGCCCGCGGCCGACGAGGAGCCCACGGTCGGGTATGTCGCGCGGCGCACCCCGGTCGTGCTCGGCCTCGTCGATCAAGAGCTCGCCGAGATCAAGGAGGGGCTCGCGGCGGGCGATCCGGTCGTCGTCGTCGGCCAGAGCAACCTGCGGGACGGTGCACCGGTGCGCACCCCCGAGATGGTCCGGGAGGCGGAAGCCGCCGCCGAAGCCAAGAAGTCCGCCGAGGCGCCCGGGACCGGCGGGAGCGAAGGGTGACCCCGGAGACCGACCAAGGCGGGCTGTTTCGGTTCGTCGCGACCCACCCCGTCGCCGTCCTGATGGTGTTCGCGGCGGCGCTCGTGTTCGGGTACGTCTCCTACGATCGGCTCCCGGTCGAGCTGATGCCCGACATCAGCTACCCGACCGTCACCGTCCGCACCGCCTACGACGGCGCCGCGCCCGAGGAGGTCGAGCAGCGCATCTCGTTGCCGGTGGAGCAGGCCCTCGCGACGCTGGATCAGCTCGTCACGCTCGAGAGCCGCTCGCGCGCCAACACATCGGACGTGCTGCTGGCGTTCCGGTGGGGCGCCGACATGCCGGCCGCGGTCCAGTCGATCCGGGAGAGCCTGCAGCAGGCGAACCTGCCTCGCGAGGCCGACAAGCCGCTGATCCTCCGGTACGACCCGTCGCTCGATCCGTTCTTGCGCCTCGCGTTGTCGATGGAGCCGACCCACGCGGCCGCTGGCGACGAGGCGTCGTTGTTCTTGCTGCGTGAGGTCGCCGAGCGGGACCTCGGGCGGGTGCTCGAGGGCATGGACGGGGTCGCGGCGGTGCGGGTGCGCGGCGGGCTCGAGCGAGAGATCCGCGTCGCGGTGCGGCAGGACTGGCTCGCGGCGCGCTCGGTCACCCTCGAGCAGGTCGAGGCGGTGCTGCGGGCGGAGAACGTCAACCTCGCCGGTGGCTCGGTGCTCGAAGGCGACACCGAGTACCTGGTGCGCACCCTCAACGAGCTGCGCACGCTCGAGGAGATCCGCGGCCTGCGGATCCGCAGGGCGGACGGGGAGACGATCCCGCTGGGCGAGGTCGCGGAGGTCACGCTCGGCCACCAGGAGCGCGACGTCGTCGCGCACCTCGACGGCGCCGAGGCGGTCGAGATCGAGATCTTCAAGGAGGCCGACGCGAACGTCGTCTCGGTGGCCCGCGCGGTCAAAGAGAAGCTGTTCGGTGACCCCGAGCAAGCGGACGCGAACGCGTGGATGGCCCAGATGGGCATGCCCACGACCAAGACGATCGCCCAGTCGTTGCCCGAAGGGGTCCGCCTCGAGCTGCTCGACGACCAGGCGGCGTTCATCGAGCAGGCGATCGCCAACCTGCAGTCGACCGCCATCCAGGGCGGCGTGCTGGCGGTAGCCGTGTTGTTCTTGTTCTTGCGGAGCTGGCGCGCCACCGGCGTCATCGGCGTCGCGATCCCGGCGTCGATCATCATCGGGTTCGGCCCGTTGTACGTCGCGGACGTGAGCCTGAACCTCATGTCGCTCGGTGGGCTCGCGCTCGGTGTCGGCATGCTCGTCGACAACAGCGTCGTCGTGCTGGAGGCGATCGAGCGGCACCTCGAGGCCGGTCGGTCACGCCTCGACGCCGCGGTGATCGGCGCCCAGGAGGTCGCAGCGGCGGTCACGTCGTCGACCCTCACCACGGTGGCCGTGTTCTTGCCAATCGCGTTCGTCGAGGGGGTCGCGGGGGTGCTGTTCCGCGACCTCGCGCTTGCGGTCACGTGGTCGCTCGCGGCGTCGCTCGCGGTCGCGCTGTTCCTCGTCCCGATGCTGGCGGCGTTGTCGTTGCCGTCGAACCTGGCCGACGTCGCGTCGCTCGAGGGTTCGCTGGGGGCGGAGGCGCGGCGGCGGCTCGGGGCCGACGGCGGGTTGGGCGTGCGCGGCGTGCTGCGGTCGGCGTGGTCGGAGGTGTTCACGGAGGCGGGCGCGCGTCGGCGGGCGTCGGTGTTGCGCCGGCGTGGTCGGATCGCCGTCGTGCCGGTCTTCGTGTACGCGTGGCTGCGCTGGGCCGGCGAGGTGGCGTGGTCCGCGTCCGGCGTGTTGGTGTCACTGGTCGGCTTGTACGTGGCGGATCGCGCGATTCGGGTGGGCGGGGCCCTGCTGCGGCCGTTCCTTCGGCTCGCGGATCGCGCGGCCGACCGGTTCCAGGGCGCGTTCGGCCGGCTCGGCGGGTGGTTCGGCCGGGTGCTCGACGGCGCGCTTCGGCGGCGTGGTGAGGCGGTGGTCGCGGCGGTCGTGGCGTTCGGGTTGGCGCTCGCCGGCGCGTCGTTCGTCGGCGCGGAGCTCATCCCCGAGCTGCACCAGGGGCGGTTCGCGATCCAGCTCCGGTTGCCGGTGGGCACGCCGCTCGTGGAGACGGGCCGCACGATGGCGTGGGCCGAGCAGGTCGTGGCGGATCACCCGATGGTGCGCGCGGTGTACGCGACGGCGGGCTCGGATCGGGCGTCCGACGTCGGGAGCGACGAAGGCGAGCACATCGCGTCCCTGCGGGTGCTGCTGGTCGACGGCGCGAGCGCGGCCGACGAAGAGGCCGCGATCACCGACCTTCGCGCGGCGGTGGCCGGCATCGGCCGGGGTGACGTGAAGGTGGTGCGCCCGGCGATGTTCTCGTTCGCGACGCCGGTCGAGGTGGTGGTGTTCGGGTACGAGCTCGCCGCGCTGCGGGCCACCGGAGACGCCGTCGCCGCCGCGCTCTCCGACGTCGATGGCCTCCGCGACGTGCGTTCGAGCATCGAGAAGGGCTTCCCGGAGATCCAGATCAAGTACGATCGGGATCGCCTGGCCCGCATCGGCATCGACCCGGCCACGGTGGCGTCGCAGGTGCGCTCGCGGGTGCAAGGCGCGGAGGCCACCCAGGTCCGCCAGGGCGACCAGCGCCTCGTGATGCGGGTGCAGCTCGTCGAGCAGGAGCGGAGGTCGGTCGAGCAGCTCCGCCGGGTGAACGTCAACCCGTCGATCTTCCCGACGGTCCCGCTCGAAGCGGTGGCCGATCTGTCGGTCGTCGAGGGGCCGTCCGAGATCCGGCGCGTCGATCAGCAGCGCGCGGTCGTCGTCAGCGCGAACTTGGAGGACCTCGACCTCGGGTCGGTCGGTGGCCGCATCGGCGACGCGCTGTCGACGGTGACGCTCCCGGAGGACAGCTCGTGGGTGCTCGCCGGGCAGGTCTCGGAGATGCAGTCGTCCAGCGCCTCGTTGTGGCTCGCGCTCGGGCTCGCGGTGTTCCTCGTCTACGTGATCATGGCGGCGACGTTCGAGAGCCTCCTGCAGCCGGTGGTGATCCTGGTGTCGGTGCCGCTCGCGGTCGTCGGGGTGTCGGCGGGCCTCGTGGTGTCCGGCACGCCGGTGTCGGTCGTCGTGTTCATCGGCATGATCGTGCTCGCTGGCGTCGTCGTGAACAACGCGATCGTGCTCGTCGACGCCACCAACCGGTTGCGGGACGAGGGCCGCACGATCGTCGCCGCGCTGGGCGAAGCGAGCCGCATCCGCCTGCGCCCGATCCTCGTCACCACCACCACCACGGTGCTCGGGTTGTTGCCGCTCGCGTTCGGGTTCGGGGAGGGCGCCGAGGTGCAGCGCCCGCTGGCGATCACGGTCATCGCGGGGCTCACGGTGTCGACCGTGCTCACGCTCGTCGTCGTTCCGGTGCTGTACGCAGCGGTCAGCCGGGACCGCCCGGCCGGGGAGGCGTGATGGGGCCGCTCCGCGAGCTGCTGCCGCGCGTCGCGTGGGACCGCCCGGTGATGGTGTCGGTCGCGTTCGTCGCGCTGCTCGTGCTGTCGATGCTGGCGTGGGCGCGCATCCCGATCCAGATGTGGCCTTCGGGCTTCGAACCGAGCTTCTTGTGGGTGTGGGTGCCGTACCCGAACGCGAGCCCGCGGGAGGTCGACGACGCCGTCGTGCGGGTGGTCGAAGAAGAGCTGTCGACGGTGTCGGGCATCAAGTCGCTCAACAGCCACGCCGAGTCGGACGGGGCCAGCTTCGAGGTCGAGTTCTACGGCTCGCTCGACATGGACGTCGGGTACAACGCCGTGGTCGACCGGATGGAGCGGGCGATGGCGGACCTGCCCGACGACGTCGAGCGGTACTTCGTCTACAAGTTCAACCCCGACGATCAACCCGTCATGTGGGTCGGCGTCTCGCTCCCCGACACGGTCACCGACCCACACCACGTGCTCACCCGGGTGGTGCAGCCGCGGCTCGAGCGTGTCAACGGCGTGGCCGCGCTCGACGTATGGGGCGTCGATCAGCGGCAGATCTATGTCGACTGGCGCCGCGACGCGCTGCTCGCGCACGGCGTGAACCTCGGCGAGGTGCAAGGCCGGCTGCGCGAAGACAACTTCCAGATGGCGGGCGGCCGCATCGAAGAAGACGGGCAGGTGCGGTACGTGCGCAGCCTGTCGCGCCTCGACGACCTCGAGGCGCTCGCCGAGTACCCGGTAAAGACCGGCGTCACGCTCGACGACATCGCGGACATCTCGATGCGGTCGGTGCGTGAGGCGAGCATCAACCGGATCGACGGCAAAGACGCCGCCAGCTTCGCGATCCGGAAGGACTCGAGCGCCAACGCGGTCGCGGTGTGTGACGCGGTCGAGGCCGAGCTGCGCCTGCTCGAGCAGGACCCGCGCCTCGGTGGCGCGCGGTTCTTCACGTTCTTCAGCCAAGGAGACATGATCCAGGAGAGCATGAACAACCTGCTCAGCAGCACGATGGTGGGCGGCGCGTTCGCGGTCGTGATCCTGTTCCTGTTCCTCCGCGAGTGGCGCATGACGCTGCTCATCTCGGCGGCGATCCCGTTCTCGCTCGCGCTGACCGTGGCCGTCTTGTACTTCGGCGGCGAGTCGCTGAACCTGCTGTCGCTGATGGGCCTGATGCTCGCGGTCGGCATGGTGGTCGACAACGCGATCGTGGTGGTGGAGACGATCTACCGGCACCGCGCAGGCGCCAGCTCGCTGCGCGACGCGACCATCGCCGGCACCGGCGAGGTCAACCTCGCGATCTTGGCGTCGACCGGCACCACGATGGTCGTGTTCTTGCCGATCATCCTGATGACGGAAGACGCTACGTTCTCCTTCTTCTTACGCGTGCTCGGCATGCCGGTGGTGTGGGCGCTCGCGGCGTCGGTGCTCGTCGCGCTCGTGTTCGCCCCGTTCGCGACGCGGTTCGTCCGCCGGTCCGACGTGCGGCCCGACCCGGGTTGGCTGGTGTGGTTGACCGGCGTGCACGCTCGGCTGCTCCGGTTCACCTTGACCCGCCGCAGCGACGCCGCGGCGGCGTTCCTCGCGATGTCGATCCTGACGATCATCCCGATGACGTCGGTCGAGTGCGCCGGAGAGCCCGACGGCAACCTCAACGACTTCACGGTCCGGTTCTCCGTGCCGCGTGAGGCCACCCCGCCCGAGCGCGACGCGGTCGTGCGCCGGCTGGAAGAGACCATCGAGGCGCACCGCGAGGCGTGGGGCGTGCGGGTGTACCGGGTCCGGCTGCCGTCCGACGGCAACTCCGGCTCGTTGTACGTCTACCTGGAGTCCGACGGGCCGCTGACGCGCGAAGAGGTGATGGAGCAGGCCAAGGGCGAGCTCCCGGACGACTTGCCAGGGGTCAAGGCCACGATCGGCTGGGACGAGTCGTCGATGGCGGGCGGCGACAAGGTCGCGGTCGAGGTGCACGGCGAAGACATGGTGATCCTCGACGGCCTCGCCGAGGAGGTCGCGCGGCGCATGGAGACGGTCCCCGGCGTGCTGTCCGCGCGCTCGTCGCAAGAAGCGAGCGGCAAGGACGAGATCCGCCTCGAGGTCGACCGCGCTGCGACCGCCCGGTACGGCCTCGACGCGATGACGGTCGCGCAGACGGTCGCGTGGGCGATGCGGGGCGAGCAGCTCGAGCCGATCGTCGAAGGGGAGCGCGAGGTCGACGTGATCACGCGGTTCGCCTTGCAGGACCGCCAGTCGATCGAGACGCTGCGTGCGTTCCCGGTGTGGTCGACCGCGATGATGGGGGTGGTGCCGCTGCGCGCGCTCACCGAGGTCGAGGTCGGGCGCGGGCCGGCGTCGATCCACCGGACCAACCGCCGCACCGGCCTCACGATCGAGGCGGATCTGGTCACAGGCGCCATCCCCACCGACGTGTGGATGGGCGTCGACGCCGCGCTCGCCGACATGCAGCTCCCGCACGGCTACTCGTGGTCGCGCGGCCAGTCGTTCGAGTTCGAGATGCAAGAAGACGAGGCTCAGCAGCTCGCGCTGTTGTTGTCGATCGCGTTCGTGTTCTTGCTGATGGGCGTGCTGTTCGAGAGCATCGTGCTGCCGCTCGCGGTGATCACGACCGTCCCGATGGCGGTCGCGGGCGCGTTCTGGGGGCTGTGGCTCACCGACACGTCGATGGACACCATGGCGGGCGTCGGGCTCGTCGTGCTCGTCGGGGTGGTCGTCAACAACGGCATCGTGCTCGTCGACATCGTCGGGCAGCTGCGCTCCGAAGGCTTGGAGCGCACCGACGCGCTGGTGGAGGCCGGCCGGCGGCGTCTGCGGCCGATCCTCATGACCGCGCTGACGACGATCTGCGGGCTGATGCCGATGGCGGTCGGCAGCGCGTCGTTCATCGGGATCCCCTACGCGCCGCTCGGCAGGGTCGTCATCGGGGGTATGGTGGCGTCCACGCTGTTGACCCTGGTGTTCGTGCCGTTCGCGTACGCCGTCTTGGACGACGTCCGCAACGCCGGGGTGCGCTGGGTGCGGTTGGTGCTGTCGCTGCAGGAGACGCGATGAGAGACGTCCAGATCGTCCCGTGGGCCGCCATGATCGGGCTGGCGCTCGCACCCGTACGCGCGCAGGCCGAGCGCCCGCTGACGTACGACGAGGCGCTCGCCGCGTCCGTAGACGGCAACCCGGCGCTCCGCCTCGCGCGCTACGAGGTCGAGCGGGCCGAGGCCGCCCTGGTCGGCTCCCGCGGCATCTTCGACCCGACGTGGACGGCGAGCGGGTCGTGGTTCCAGTCGCGGGAGGTCGGGTACGAGCCCACGTTCGACGTGCGCACCCTCAACGACGCGAGCGGCTGGAACGCGCGCACCGGCATCAACGGCGCGTTGGCGACGGGCACGAGCTGGCAGCTCTCCGGCGACTCCAGCTCCACGCTGTACACCACGGCCAGCAACGGCACCTGCACGTTCTGCCCGTTCGAGTTCACGCAGACGAACGTCGACGTAGGCATCGACGCGTCGATCACGCAGAGCATCCTCGAAGGCAACCGGCTCGCGTACAACCTGCAGAACGTCACGCTGGCGTCGCAGGCTCTGGACGCCGCCAACCTCCAGCTCAAGCGCACCGAGCAGGAGACGCTGGCCTCCGTGGCGACGGCGTACTGGTCGTGGTGGTACCAGGATCAGCTGCTGGAGCTCGCGCAAGACAACGTCGCGGTCGCCGCCGAGGCGCTGCGCGTCGTCGAGCTCAAGGTGGCGTCCGGCGACTTCGCGCCCGTCGAGCGCACTCGGCAGGAGGCCGACGTCGTCGGCAAACAAGCGGAGCTCATCGCGGCGCAGCAGGCGGCCCGCCGCGCCACCGACGACCTGCTGCTGCTGCTCGGCGAGGCGCCCGGACAGGACTTGCTCCCGGCCACGCAGCCCGACGTCGCGTTGCCGCAGGAGCTCGACGGGGAGGCGGCCGTGCGGGTCGCGCTGGCGCAGAACCTCGACCTGCTGCTGGCGCGTCAGAACGTGGACGCGGCGGAGCTCGCGTTGTCGCTGGCGAAGCACGCCACGTTGCCGTCGTTGTCCGCCACGCTCGCCGGGTCGCTCGGCGCGCAGGACACCGGGTTCGGCGGCGCGCTGGGCGCCCTCGGGGAGGACCTGAAGACGCCGACCACGACGGTGTCGGCGAACTGGTCGATGCCGCTCGGAAACCGGGCGGCGCGGGCGAGCAAGGATCAGGCGGCGGTCACCACCTGGACGCGCACGATCGAGCTCGAGCAGCTCGAGGGGCAGGTGAGCGCCCAGGTGGGCCAGCAGGTGCTGCAGCTCCAGTCGTCGGCGCAGCGGGTGGCGCTCACGGAGGCGAACCTGCGGCTGGCCGAGCAGACGCTGGCCGCCGAGCAGGCGCTCGCCGACGCGGGGCGCTCGATCCAGAAGGACGTGCTGGAGGCCCGCCAGGCGACCGAGGCGGCGCGGGTCGAGGTCGCGAAGGCGCGCACCGACCAGCAGCTCGCCCTGGTCGAGCTGATGCGCCTGCAGGGCCAGCTCGCCCGCTGATGTGAGGGTATCTGGCTAATTTTCGGGCTCGTCGGCGTTTTGTCACCGCGTCGATTTCTGGTGGCCAGCGGGGGGCGCGCGGTTAACGGGGCGCGCCCACCGGCCGGGCTTCGAGGTTCTTGATGCACGCGCTCGCAGAGTACATCTGGATCGACGGCACCCATCCTACCGCGCACGTTCGCTCCAAAACGAGGGTCATTCCGCTGGAGCCAGGCTCCGACCTCGCTGAGGGCCGCCCAACCGTGGACTCGTTCCCGGAGTGGCAGTTCGACGGCTCGTCGACCGGCCAAGCCGCCGGCGGCGACAGCGACCGCTACCTGCGCGCCGTGTGCGTCGTGCCGGACCCGGTGCGCGGCAAGGGCAACTGGCTCGTGCTGTGCGAGGTGTTCGATCCCACGGAGGCCCCGAGCGCCACCAACACGCGCGCGAAGCTGCGCGCCGCGATGGCGAGCGGCGGCGGGGACCACGACTGCTGGGTCGCGTTCGAGCAGGAGTACACGTTCTTCAAGGGCTCCCGCCCGCTCGGCTTCCCGGACGAGCGCCGGTTCCCCGCCGCCCAGGGCCCGTACTACTGCGGCGTCGGCTCCGACGAGGTCTACGGCCGCCCGGTGGTCGAGGCGCACCTCGCTGCGTGCCTGGCCGCCGGTCTGGCGATCTGCGGCATCAACGCCGAGGTCATGCCGGGCCAGTGGGAGTTCCAGTGCGGCGGCCCCGGCGTCGACCCGCTGACCGCGGCCGACCACCTGTGGCTGGCGCGCTGGCTGCTCTACCGCGTCGGCGAAGACTTCGGGATCAGCGCCACCCTCGACCCGAAGCCGGTCCCCGGCGACTGGAACGGGGCGGGCATGCACACGAACTTCTCCACCGCGGCGATGCGCGCGCCCGGCGGCATGGCCGCGATCACCCACATGTGCGACAAGCTCGGCCTGCGGCACGACGAGCACCTGCGCCGCTACGGGCACGGCAACGAGGCGCGCCTCACCGGTCACCACGAGACCTGCTCGTACCGCGAGTTCCGCTACGGCGTCGCCGACCGCACCTCGTCGATCCGCATCCCGCGCTTGGTGGCGAAGGTGGGCTACGGCTACCTCGAGGATCGTCGGCCGGCGGCGAACGCCGACCCGTACCTGGTCAACGAGGCCCTGCTGCGCACCCTCTGCGATCTCTGGTAAGGCTTCGCGGAGGCGCGCGGCCCGCGAATTCGCGCGCGGCCGTGCAGCCGTGCGGTAGCGTCGCGCCAGGAGGGCGCGGTGGGCTACGGACTGCGGGATGGCGACCTGCACCGCGACTGCGAGCCGGGCGAGGTCATCGTCCGCGAGGGCGACACGTCGCGCGAGATGTACGTCATCGAGCACGGTCGCGTGCAGATCGAGAAGCGCGCCGGCGACGATCGTGTCGTGCTGGCGTCGCTCGAGAAGGGTGACTTCTTCGGGGAGATCGCGTTGTTGGGCGGCGGGCCGCGCGACGCGACCGCGGTCGCGGTGGTGCCGACACGCTTGTTGGTCATCCAGGCCGGCGGGCTCCTGCTGCGGTTTCGCCGCGACCCGACGTTCGCGTTCGAGATGGTGCACAAGCTCTCGCGCCGCGTGTCGGCCCTCAACGAGAAGGTCGTCGGGTTGTTGGAGGACCGCCCCGAGGCCTCGGACGGCGTCGCGCAGCTGCTGTCGTTCGGCCCCGATCGGCGGTTGAAGGACCCGACGTGAAGCTCGAGGTCCGGTGCGAGCGGATGGTGGTGATCTCGGACCTCCACCTCGGCAACCCGTACTCGCTCGCTGGGCGTCGCCTGGGCGAATTCATCGATCACTGGGCAGGCCAGGGCTACGCGTTGTGTATCAACGGCGACGGCCTCGAGATCGTCCAGTCGAGCTTCATGGCGCTCGCGTCGGACGCGCTCGGGCCGCTCGCCGCCCTCCGCCGGGTGCTGCTCGCCGGTGCGCCCGTCTATTACGTCGTTGGGAACCACGACATCGCGCTCGAGCACCTGCTCGACACCTGGCTCGGCGAGCACATCAGCCCGTTCTTGGACGTCTGGTCGGGCGGCGCGCGTGTGCGCATCGAGCACGGGCACCTGTACGACCCGTTCTTCGTGCGCAGCCCGCGCACCTACGAGGCCCTCACCCGCGCCGTCGGCCCGCTGCTGCACCTCTACCCCGACGTGTACCGCGTGTGGTCGTGGTACCAGTCCACGAAGGCGCGCCTGCGCAGTTTGTACGCGAAAGACGCCGTGTCGCCGTACCACGAGGCGGCGTCGATGTTGCTCGCGCGTGGGTTCGACGCCGTCATCTTCGGGCACACGCACGGCGCGGAGCTGCTCGAGCTCGACGACGGCGTCTACGTGAACGCGGGGAACTGGATGCGGTCGAGCAACTTCGTACGAATCGACGCCGGGGCGATCTCGTTGCACCGCTGGTCCGACGGTCACTTGTTGGCTGGTCCCACCCGCGGCGAGAGAAATTCGATGGTTGATGGTCAAGCGCGCGGTGGGTAGCATCATTCGTCGTGGGGGCGACCGTGTGGGGATTGATTCGCTGCGCGCCGGTCGCCGTGAGCTTGCTTGCAGCTTGTGACCCCACCCGGCTGAATGAAGGCACGGCGGAGGCGCTGCTCGTCGCGCACCTGGCGTCGACGTCGAAGGCGCAGGTGGTCGAGACGAGCTTGGGGCAGGCGGTGCCGCTGGGCCAGTCGAGCGCGCACACCGCGGCGTGGTGGGCCGAGTTCGAGTCGCTCACCAATGGGCAGGATCGAACGCGCATGCTGCACGTCGACGCCGCCGGATCCGCGGAGCCCCCGGTGGTCGCGGGGCTGCGCGAGGCCCGCCTCGTCATCGTGCACGGCCAGATCCGGGACCCGATCCGCACGAACATCTGGTGGACGCTGGTGACCCCGGTGTCGGAGGTGCGTGCGGCGGCGCGAAGGTCGGGCAGCGAGTACCGCCTCGAGCTGTGTACGCTGTCCGAGCAGCTCGAGGGCGTCACCGAGATCCATCAGGACGAGCCGGATCGCGCCCGCGTCGACTACACCACCGCGGTCACGGTGGCGTCTACGCCGTACGCGGCGCCGCTCATGGGGGTGCTCGAGGCCTCGTCGTGCCAGGCGACCGGCGCCCGCGCGCGCACCCTCAACTTCGTGCGGGAGGGCGAGGCGTGGCGCATCGACGTGCCCCAGCCCTCGCCGCCGAAGAAGAAGCGCTGACGCCTACTTGAAGTAGGCGTCGATGCCGAGGAAGCCGATCGGCACGTTGATGTTCGTGGTGCCACCGGCGATGCCGATGTTGACGCGGGTGCCGAGGTCGACGCCGACGTTCTTGGCGACCGGCAAGATCACGCCGAGCATCGGGGTGACCGCCGCGCCGCCGACCGACACCGACACGCCGCCGCCGCCCGCCGACACGCTGCCGTACCCGCCGGTCACGCCGACGTAGCCCCACGGATCACCCATATCGATCATGACGCGGCCGCCGACGTCGAAGCCCCACGCGGTGTAGCCCTGGCCGAGGCCGAGATCGAGGCCGGCGAGCAGCTCGATGCGGTCAGCGACGAAGTAGCCGATGTTCGGGTACACGTTGAACCCGACCGCCGACGCCCCGCCGGCAGACGCGATGTCGAGCGTGATCGATCCGCCCGCTTGCATCGTGCCTTCGTTCATCTTCAGGTCCCGCTCGGGCTCCTTCGGCGCCGGCTTCGGCTTGCGCGACTTGGTGTCGGCGGCGACGGCGGCCTCGGGCGCCGCGACCGCGGAGATCATGGAGCAAGCTAGGATGAAGGCGAGAAAACGCATGGAGTCTCCTTCCGACGCCCGGCGAGGGCGTCTGCACCGGGAGATTGCCTCATACCGGGTCAGGTGCGCCAGTCCCGGTCGCACAATTGCGAGCGGGTAGGTACTCGGTCGCGGGGGGATGTATGGCCAAGATCGCGGTGCTCACGTCCGGTGGAGACGCGCCGGGCATGAACACGGCGCTGGCGTCCGCTACGAAAGTGGCGTCAGCAGCTGGGTTTGAGATGGTGGGTGTGCGCGACGGGTTCGACGGGCTGCTCGATGGCGCGTTCGAGCCGCTCACGCCGGCCCGCGTAGACGACTGGTGGCATCGCGGCGGCACCATGCTCGGAACGGCGCGCTGCCCGAGGTTCCTCGACCCCGCGCACCGGCGCGCCGCGGCGCGGGCCCTGGAGGGCTTCCAGGCGCTCGTCGTCATCGGCGGGAACGGCTCGCTGACCGGCGCCCACCTGCTCGCCCAAGAGACGGGCACCCGCGTGGTCGGCGTGCCGGCCAGCATCGACCACGACATCGCGTGCACCGGGCACGCGATCGGCGTCGACACCGCGCTCAACACGATCACCGAGGCCACCGATCGGATCGCCGACACCGCCCGCAGCCACCGCCGGGTGTTCCTCGTCGAGGTGATGGGGCGCGACTGCGGCTACCTCGCGATGGCGGCCGCGATCGCCACCGGCGCCGACGCGGTCTTGTACCGGGAGCAGGGCAAGGCCGAGGATCGGCTCGTTGACGAGGTCGCCGGGCTGGCCCGGCGCGCGTTCTCGGTGGAACGCGGCAAGCGCCACGTGCTCGTGATCAAGGCCGAAGGCGTATTGGTGCCCGCCGAGCGCCTCGGCGCGCGGGTGAGCGAGGCGATCGCCGACGTTCCCGGCGTCTCGGTGCGGGTCACGGTGCTCGGGCACGTCGTCCGCGGCGGCAACCCGTCGTTTCGGGATCGGATGATCGCCGGGCGGCTCGCGCACGCCGCCACGTGGGCCGCGATCCAGGGCCACGGCGACGTGATGGTCGGTTGGAAGCCGGACGAGGCGTTCGGGTACGAGAGCGTCGACGCGCGGATCCGGCTGTTCCCGCTCGCGACCGTGCTCGCGGAGACGGCGCGGTTGCTCGACGGCAGCCACCCCTCCACGCGTAAGCGGGTGCGCATGTTGGAGAAGGTTCAAGGCATCTGGGCCCTTTGACGGCCGGCCGTGCATGACCGCGCCGGGTCGCCCGTAGGGGAGGCGGCTCGGATATGGGCCTTGAGCTCGGGGGTTCGTCTTGAAATACGCGGTCGCGGCGGTAGTGGCGCTCTTGTTGGGGCTCGTGCTCGGAGGCCTTGGTCCACGCGCCGAGGTCCGCGCGCTCAATGACCGGATCGCCGAGCTCGAGAAGAAGGACTGCAAGAGCGGCGTCGGCGCTGGGCTCGCGTCGATGTTCGGCAACCGCCCGTTGCTGGACGACGTGGCGACGGGGCGTCGTCAGATCGAGCTGCCGGACCCGCCCGACGAGCAGGAGCCCGACGAAGCCGCCGGTGAGCCCCCGGAGGAGGGCCTCGTGCTCGACTTCGGAGACGGCCCCACGAAGGTCGACAGCCCGGAGCAGGCGAAGGCGCTCGCGAAGGAGGCGCTCGAGATCCGGCGCACCGCCGCCCGCGCCGCGCTCGAAGAAGACGCCGAGCCCGACGAAGAGCAGATGCAGCAGTTCGACGAGGCGGTCGCCGAGATGAACGCCTCGTTGATGGCGCTCGCCGAGGAGGTCGTCGCGCGCGCCGAGTCCGGGGACGTCCCCGAACGGCGCGACATGATGGTGTTCGCCGCCGACTCGCTCGACATCATGATCACGGCGGAAGACGGCATCCAAGCATCGTTCACCGAGGAGCAGCTCGCGGCGATGGAGGACGGCTCGGTCGACCCGTTCTCGTACGTCGACCCCGCGCTCGTCGACGTGCTCGGCAAGCTCGACGGCCTGGTCGACTGATGCGTCCGCTCGTCGACACGCTGCTGGTCGCGCGGTTCGAGGTGCTGCGCGCGCTGCGCACCTGGCGGGCGCTCGCGCTGGCGCTGGTGTACCTGCTCGCGAGCACCGGGGGCGCGTGGATCTTCACCAGGGTGTTGCTCGGCTTCGAGCAGCAGGCGGCCATGGCCCTCGGGGTGCCCACCACCGACGTGCCCGGGCTGATGATCGACCGGGTGGTCAAGACTGACGAGTTCCGCATGATGGTCGCCGGCATGGTCGGCGACGAGCAGCTCGTCGATCAAGTGCTCGCGTTGCCGATGCTCGCGATGTGCCACCTCTGGCTCGGCATCTTGTTGGTGCCGTTCTTGGCGACGAGCACCGCAGCGGAGTGCATCGCGATCGACATGGGCAACCGCGCGCTCCGCTTCGAGCTCGTGCGCACCGGTCGGCTGGAGCTGGTGCTCGGTCGCCTGCTCGGCCAGTCCGCGCTCACGCTCGTAGCGACTTTGTTCTCGGCTACTGGCGTGTTCGTGGTCGGCATGGTCGGCATGCTCGGCAACGACCCGATCGAGCTCACGCTCGCGCTCGGCGTGGTGTCGTCACGGGCGTGGCTGTTCGGGCTGCCGTTCCTCGGCATCGGCGTGGCGGCGTCCCAGATCACGACGTCATCGGCGTGGGCGCGCGTGCTCGCGCTCGGCGCGACCGCGGCGTCGTGGGTCGTGCTCGGGCTGCTCGACTTCTTTCGGAAGAAGGAGTTCGTTCCCGTCGTATGGGACGCGGTGAGCCCGCTGTTGCCGCAGGAGTGGCTGCGCGGGCTGTGGGTCGGCGGGGCCGAGCTCGGGGCCAGCGCGCTCGTCTTGACCGCGCTGGGGGTCGGCTTCTCGCTCGTCGGGTATGCCCGGATGGGCACCCGCGACGTCTGATCAGCTGCCGAGGTTGCCGAAGCCGGCCATCAAGCACTCGAAGTACTCGAGGCAGGGCTGCGACAGGCCGCCGGTGCACGGGTCGGCCTCGATCTCGCCGTAGCACTCCTCCATCGTGCCGACGGTGATGTCGCAGGCGTCGTAGATCGGGAACTCGGCCACGCACTGCGCGCTCGTGTACTCGCCCGTCGTCGTCGACGTGGCGGTGGAGCAGGACTCGATCTCCAGGCCGGTCACGTAGTCGCACCACTGGGTCTGCTGGGCGGCGTCGAGCTCGTTCATCTTCAGGGCCGGGTCGAGGCCCGAGCCCCCCCCGCACGCGACCAGACCACCGAGCACCGCGACGACCAGACCAAACTTCGTCATGAAGACCTCCACACGTGGCGAGGGCCACGCGAGCGCCCCGAACGACGCTCATGCGACAGCATTCGACCATAGTTCACGCCCACGGACGAAATGTGATCTTTGACCCGAAGTACGCAGCGAGCCAATTAGGACGCGCTCTAGGCGCGGCGCAGGAGGGCGGGTGGTCGCGCTTCGGTTCGTAGACGTCATCAAGCGGTTCGGCAGCGCGGTCGCGCTCGACGCGTTCACCGCCGAGGCCCCGGTCGGGTCGGTGGTCGGGCTGATCGGGCCCAACGGCGCCGGCAAGACCACCGCGTTCTCGCTCGTCGGGGGGTTCCTCAAGCACGACGCCGGTCTGGTCGAGATCCTCGGCGAGCCCAACTTCGATCCGCACCGCCTGAAGGGCCGGCTCGGGCTGCTGCCCCAAGACGCCGAGCTCGGCGACCGCCACACGCCGCGTGAGCTGTGCGACCACCTCGCGCGCTTGCAGGGCATGACCGCGAAGGCCGCGGCGCCGGAGGCCGAGCGTGTGCTCGACCTGGTGAAGCTGGAGGCGCGGCGCGACGCTCGGATCGGCACGTTGTCCCACGGGATGCGGCGGCGGGTGGCCCTGGCGACGGCGCTGCTCGGCGATCCGGCGCTCGTGCTGCTCGACGAGCCGACCGCGGGGCTCGACCCCGTCCAGGCGGACGGCGTGCGTGAGGTGCTGCGCACGCGGCCGAGGGGCCAGACCGTCGTCATCTCCAGCCACAACCTCGCCGAGCTCGAGCGGATGTGCGACTGGGTCATCATGATGGACCGCGGGCGCTGCACCCGGCAGGGGCCCATCGACGACGTCACGGGTCGGACCGAGGTCGTCGAGTGGCGGCTCGCCAGCGCGGCGCCCGTCGCGGCGGTGGCGGCGGCGCTGGTGGGCTTCGTGGTCGAGGTCGACGCGGACGTCCTGCGCGTCACGGCGCCGGCCCGCGCGGACCTCGACGCGGCGTCGCTCGACGTCATGCGGGTGCTCGTGGCCCACGGCGTCGCGGTGCGTGACATGCGGCGGGGCGTCGGCCTCGAGCGCCGCTTCTTCCAGGATCAAGGGAGGTCGTCGTGAGCGTGCGCGCGTCTCGATCTCGCATCGGCGTCGACGTCTACGACGCCGAAACCGCTCGGTCGTGGCTCCAAGCGGCGGTCCGCGACGAGGTCCGGGCCCACGGCCAGCCGACCAGCCGGATCGTCATGCTCGCCGACGGGGAGCAGGTCTGGGTGGAGCTCACGAAGGTCCGGGCGGAGCAGCCCGACGCCGACGTCGGCGCCACGTTCCGCCGGCTGGCCTCGATGCCGGGCGTCGAGCGGCGCTTCGTGGTGTTGTGCGTAGAGGGCGAGGGCCCCGAAGGCCCCGAGGCGGCCGCGCTGATCGTCGAGGAGGTCGCCGACGAGCGCGGCGCCACCTACTGGTTGTCGCTGCTGCCGTTCCAGGTGGACCCGGCGTACGGCGTCGGGCGGCCCGCGGCGTGGACGTCGTCGGTGGTGCCGAGCGCCGCGCTGCTGCCGCCGGGCGTCGCCGGCTGGATCGACGGGGACGGGCCTCCCGCCGCGCTCGACCCGCCCGCGCAGGTCGAACCGGACGTGCGCATGACGTGTGGCCGCTGGAACCAGGAGCTGCGGCGCCCGACCAACGTGGAGGGCCTCGCCGAGCTCGGCGCGCGTGTCATCCTCCCGATCCTGGCGTCCGGTGGTCTGAACGGCGTGGTGCCGATGGTGCGCGCCACCGAGTTCGGGTGGGAGCTGTGGTTGCTCGGGCACGAACAGCCCGTGCCGTTCGACGACGTCGTGCGGGCGGTGTCGCGTCGCGACGAGAGCGACGGCCTCGTGCTCGCCGGCGTGGCGCTGTTCGGCGGCGTGACGCCCGAGGTGCCGGCGGTGCGGTTCCTCGCCGAGCACACGAGCGGCCGGATGGAGCGTTGGGTCGTGCTCAACCGGCCGGACGGCCCGAGCGGTCGGATGACGTTCGGGACGACGTACCAGCGGCCGCTCGATCCGAGCGCGGCGCGTTGGCTCGGCGTGAACCCCAGCTTAGACGTGGAGATCACCGCGACCGGTGCCGCGGAGGCCTGACCCCACGGTGCTCCAGGCCCAATTCAGCGAGCAGCCGTCAGCGAGCAGCCGTCAGCCGTCAGATCCGATGAAGCGCCGTGAGCATCTTCTTCACCTCTGACACCTGATTGCTGATTGCTCCGCCCTTTCTCGGCGAAGTGATCGGCGTTGCTGCTGGGCCCTACCGTCCGAGCAGCGCGCGCGCGACGAACGCGTGGTCGAACAGGTGGTGCGGCCGGGCGGTGAGCGCGTCGTGGACCCGGCCCGCGGGAGAGCGGCGGGTCGCCCGGGCTTGCAGGGCGGCCATCACCAGCAGCTCGGCGCCGTCGGCCCACAGGACGTTGCACGGCCGGCACCGGTCGATCGTGACGCGGTCCATGCCCATGTACCCGAACGACTCGGTCGCGCCGCCGCACCGCGGGCACCCGCCGATCGGGCCCGGATCCGGCACGGGGGCCGGGAGCTGCTCGTCGAACGCTCCACCGACCGCGGGGACCAGGGACTCCAACAGGCCGACCAACGAGGGCTGCGGGATCAAGCTGCCGCCGCACGTGCCGCACACCGACACGTACGCCCCGCGGAACGGCACCCGGGTGGTCGGGACGGTGCACCGCGGGCACCGCTCGCCGTCGGCGGGCTGGGTGCCGGACCCACCCGAGCGGATGCCGGCGATGCGGGCCACCGGGGCGGGCGTCGCCGTGCTGGAGGGCGCGTCGCCGCGCCGGTTGAGCATGACGATGGCGTCGATCTCGTCGCCGTCGAGCCACAGCGCGTGGCACGTGTCGCACCGGTCGACGAACACGCGGTCGCCGCCGAGGTAGCCGACGTGCTTCATCGGCGAGGCGCAGCTCGGGCAGGCGTCGACCGGGCCGACGTCCCCGACCCGCCTCGGCCCGTCGACGATGGCCTGCCCGCGGTGCTCGACGTAGGAGACGAGCACGCGCTGGGGGACCCAACTGCCGCGACAACGTGGGCAATGGCGGACGGCTGCGCCCGCCCAGGCCTCATCGAACAGCGGTACGGCGCAGCGCGGGCACAACATGACGACCCCCGGGACCACGCATCTATAGGCGCGGGGCGCGACGTTGGCAGGCCCAATTTCACGCGCCCGCGCGCCGCTCCATCGCGGCGGCGAAGAACGCGTCGGTGCCGTGCCGGTGGGGCGCGACCTGCACGACCCGCCCGTCGCCGAGCTCGTGGGCCCGGGCGCCGAGCGCGCGTTCGGCCGGGACGAGCACGAAGTCGGGGTGGTCGTCGAGGAACCGCTCGACGACGCGCTCGTTCTCGTCGGCGAGCACGCTGCAGGTCGCGTACACCAGGAACCCGCCGGGCCGCACCGCTCGGGAGGCGTGGTCGAGGATCTCGGCCTGAACCCGGGACAACCCGAGGATCCGCCGCTCGTCGAGCCGCAGACGCAGCTCGGGGTGGCGCCGCAGCGTGCCGGTGCCCGTGCACGGCGCGTCGACCAACACCACGTCGGCGCCGCGGGCGCGGCCGGAGAGCTTCTTGGGGACCCGGCCGTCGGGGTGCAGGGCGGCCGCTTCTACCCGGCCGTGTGCGCGCGCGCGCCGTGCGCGCCGGGACAGCTCGTCCAACGCCGCCGGCCGCGTGTCGAGCGCGAGCACGTGCGCACGGGGCCACGCGGCGGCCAACGCCAACGCCTTGCCGCCCGCGCCGGCGCACCAGTCGATGACGTGCTCGGCAGCGACGAGGCCGCGCGCGAGGTCGACGACGACCTGGCTGCCTTCGTCCTGGACCTCGACCCACCCGTCGCGGAACGCGGCCACGCCGTTGAGATCGACGCCTGCCGCCGCGATGAGCGCGTCGGTGGCCCACTGCGACGGGCGCGTCGGCACGCCCTCGTCGGCGAGGCGCCGCGCGACCTCGTCGCGGGTCGCCAGGGTGGTGTTGGCCCGCAGCCCCATCGGCGCGCGCTGGTTGCTCGCGGCCACGAACGGACCGACGTCGAGGCCGAGGTCCGCGATCAGGCGCGCCGCGACCTCGCCCGGCACTCCGGCGACGCGCGCGACCGCGGCGACCGGGTCGAGCGCGCCGATCGCCCGGCACGCCGACGGGTGAAAGGCCTGCAAGGCGGCGAAGTCGGGGGGCGGGCCCGCGTCCGCGTCGCGCCACACCGCCCCCGCCTCGTCGCTCGGCAGCCCGCTCGCGACGAGCCAGCCCAGCCAGCGCGCGAGCGCGGCGTTGGGGCCAACGGGGTCGACGCCGCCGACGAGATCGACGAGGTCCCCGTAGCGGAGCAGGTCGAACACCGACTCGGCGACGAGCCGCCGCTCGCGGGAGTGCAACGCCCGCGCGTCGCGCAGGGACTCGCGCAGCACGCCGTCCGCGCGCGCGGGCGCGCCTTGGATCTTCGTCAGGATCTCCACGCCGACGCCGCGGGTCCGCCCGGGCCACGCGGCGGCGGACAACCCGACGGGGTGGCCGGGCGCCGGGTCGGGAACCGCGACGGTCAACGAATCGAGCACGGTGCCTCCGGCGCGTCGCCTCCTATCGGCGCGTGGCGCGTCGTGGCACACTCGGGACCGAAGGAGCGCGCAGTGGGGCGGCGGTTCGTGATCGGCGCCTGCCTCGGCCGGGGTGGGTACGGAGAGGTGTACCGGGCCACGATGCGGTCGCCGGGTGGGCTCGAGACCACCGTAGCGATCAAGCTGCTGCGCCTGGACCTCGCGCTCGAAGACGACGCCGTGCGGCGCCTCCGCGACGAGGGGCGCGCGCTGGCCCGGCTCGACCACCCGGCGATCCTGCGGGTGCACGATCTGGTCGTGCTCGATGGTCGGGTCGGCCTCGTCACGGAGCTCGTCGACGGCTGCGACCTCGTCACCGCGTCGCGCATCGAGCCGCCCCCGGGCGTTCGGGCGCT
The DNA here is from genome assembly GCA_903897935.1 of uncultured Pseudomonadota bacterium. GTDB lineage: Bacteria > Myxococcota_A > UBA796 > UBA796 > CAIUDO01. The sequence continues at coordinate 696 of CAIUDO010000524.1, read as the reverse complement.
GCTCCAGGTCGGGTCGCAGGTCGCCGGCGCGCTCGACGAGGCGTGGAACGCGTCCGGTCCGTCCGGGCCGCTGCGGATGGTGCACCGCGACGTCAAACCGTCGAACATCCTGATCGGCCGCCACGGCCAGGTGAAGCTGGTCGACTTCGGCATCGCGCGGTCGGACGCCCTGACCCGGGAGGCGCAGACCCGCTCGGACGCCGTCATCGGCAGCTTGCCGTACATCGCGCCGGAGCGGTTCGTCGAGCGGTCGGTGGACCCGTCCATGGACGTGTTCTCGCTCGGCTGCGTGCTGTACGAGGGCCTGACAAACCAGCGATTCTACCCCAAGGACGCCCGATCTGCCGTGCCGACGCTCGCGCTGGACGGGGAGGCGTTCGCGCGCCACCTCACCGAGCGGCTGGAGCGCTTGCCGGGCGCGGTGTCGCCCGAGGTCGCTGCGCTCGTCTCGTCCATGCTGGCGTACGACCCTGTTCAGCGGCCGAGCGCCCGGGTCGTCGCCGCGCGCCTCGAGCAGCTCGCGGACGCCGCGGCAGGGGTCAGCCTGCGCGGGTGGGCCCGCGGGGCGACGGTGCCGCCGCCCCGGCACGGGCCCGGCGCGTACGAGGGGCGCACGCTCGACGAAGCGTCGGCGGTGCGATGGTTTCTTCAATAGCACATCAACTGCTCATAGCACATCTGCTCCTGTATATGTTT
>CAIUDO010000523.1 GCA_903897935.1 uncultured Pseudomonadota bacterium | reverse complement strand
GATGGCGCGCGCCGACGCCGACGTCATCAGCGAGCTCGACCTCGGCTTCTCGTCGAACCCGCCCGCCCTGTGGCTTTGCGCGCGTGTCACCCCCGGCGTCGCGCTGCCCGACGTATGGGTGGTCGAGGTGGGTGGGCGCGCGGTGCGGGTAGCGAGCGACGGCGGGAGGGCCGTCATCGACGGGCTGATCGTCGCGGCGACCCCGCGCGTCGTCGTAGCGCGCGCGCTGCTCGACGGCCTCGGGCCCGAGGTCGGGTACGCGGTGCACGTCGACACGCCGTCCGGTCGCCGCTCGTTCCCGCCCGGCGGCGGCAAGGTCGCCGCGCCGTCTGCGCCCGCCCTCACGTGGTGGACGGTCTGATCGTGTACGAAGCGGTGGGCGCCCTCCCGTGCGATACTGCGCGCGCATGACGACGCCGATCTGCCTCATCGTTCACGTGCACCTGCCGGCCGGCGCCTCCGACGAGGTCGCCGAGCTCACGTGGGCGCGCTGCCTGCAGCCGCTGATCGGGGCGATCCACCACACACCCGACGTGCGCGTCGGCCTCGTGCTCGGCGGCGAGCAGATCGAAGACCTCCAGCAGCGCCACCCCGAGGGGCTGCAGTGGGTGCGCAACCTCGTGCGCCGCGAGCAGGTCGAGCTGCTCGGGACCGCGCTGCACGACCCCGTGCTCACCGCGATCCCCGAGCGCGACGCGGTGGGGCAGTACGTCGCCCACGCGCGCTTGTTGGTGCAGGCGTTCGGGGTGCGGCCGAGCGGCGCGTGGTTGCCACACGGCGTCTGGGACCCGGTCGTCCCCCGGATCCTCGGCGACGCCGGCTTCAAGTTCGTCGTCGTCGACGACTCGGTGACGGCCTCGGTCGGCAAGCACGCGCCCGACGCCACCGCCACCGGCGCGTTGCCGGCGACCACCGCGGGTTTGTACTACACCGAGCGCGACGGGCGTCGGATCGCCGTGTTGTCCGCCGACAGCGCGCTGCACGCCGGGGTGCCGGAGCAGTCGGTCAAGACCGTGCTGGCCCGGATCGCGCGACGTGCCCGCGGCGGGGCCACCGGCGTCGTCGTGAGCCTCGACGGCGCCCGGTTCGGGCTGCGCCCCGACGGGGCACCCGAGCGCGACCGTGCGTGGTTCGCCACGTTGTTGGCGGCGATCGGCCGCGGCGCGCCCGCCGTCGACACCGCCCTGCCCCACGCGATGGTCGGCTTGCTGCCCACCAACGGCATGGTGTACCTACCTGCCTCCGGCGCCGCGGAGCTCCCGTGGGAGCGCACGATCTTGCGGCGGCCCGAGGCGGTGTGGCTGCATCGGCGCATGCTCCGCGTGTCGCGCATGGTCGAGCGGCTCGACCGCGCGGTGCACGGCGGGTCACCGAACGACCGGAGGCCCGACCCGAGCCAGCTCGAGCAGGCCCACCGCTACTTGTACCGGGCGCAGAGCGCCGGGACGTACACCCACGGCCCCCACGCCGGCATCTACGACGCGCAGGATCGCGCGCGCGCGTGGCGCGACCTCATCCGTGCCGAGCGCGTCGTGCTGGAAGCGCTGCGCGCGCACCAGCGCATGATCGTCGAAGCGACGGACCTCGATCTCGACGGGGCCGACGAGATCGCGATGTTGTCCCCCACCGCGACCGCCGCGATCGATCCCGCCCGCGGCGCTGGCGTCATCGAGTGGTCGTTGTTGGGGTCGGCCCGCAACGTGTTCGACACCATCACGCGGGTACCGGAGCGCTACCACGGGCCCATCAGCGGGAACGACGACCCGACCAGCCACGAGGTGACCGCGCGCGGCGACGAGCGCACCGCGGACACGACCCGGTCGGCCCACGCGCCCCCCGACGTCAGCGACGACGCGCGGGCTGAGCTGCAGTACGACCCCGCCCCGCGGCGCGCGTTCATCCTGCGCGTGCTCGCCGCCGAAGACAACGTGCACGCGCTCGCCGCCGGCCTCGGCCACGACCTCGCGCCGTCGCTGCGCGGCCCGTGGGTCGTCGGGGAGATCGAGCGCCACGGTGACGAGAGCGTCGACGCGTCGTTGTCGTGGGAGGGGGCGCTCACCAACGTGCCGGGGTCGCCGCTGGTGCGCGTCGGCCGTCGGTATCGGGTGCACCGTGACCCTCGGCTCGAAGTCCGGTTCGACGTCACGAACCGCGGCGGCGCCGTCATCCGATGCCGCGTGGCGTTGTTGGTGCACCTGGGCATCGCGGCCGAGCGGGACGCGCGCGTCTTGCTCGACGGGCAGCGGCTCCCGCTCGATCGCCCCCACGACGCCGGCCCCGGCTTGTTGCTCAAGGCCGAGGCGCAGGACTTCCACCTCGAGCTCACGATGAGCCCACGCGCGCACGTGTGGACGTGGCCGATCCGCTCCGTGCACCAAGACCGAGGACAGACCGTGATCGGCGCCCAGGGGCTCGCGGTCGCGCTGGTGTGGCCGCTCGAGGTGTGGGACAAGGAGCGCGCGCGGATGCGGGTCGAGCTCACCGCGTTCACCCCGTGACTGGAGTCGAGCGTTGACTGAAGGACGCGCGCTGCGGCGCGACCCCACGACCGGCGCGTGGGTGGCGTTGTCGACCGAGCGGGTGCTGCGGCCGACCATCCCCCGCGACGTCGCGATGCTGCGCACCCCACCGGACGCGTGCCCGTTCTGCCCAGGTCACGAGGCGTTCACGCCGCCGACGCTCGCGGCCTGGCCGCCCACCGGCGCGTGGGCGGTGCGCGCGTTCGCGAACCGCTACCCTGCCCTGCGCGTCGAGGGCGCGCTCGAGCGGCGCGGTCGGGGCCCGTACGACGACGTCACCGGCATCGGCGCGCACGAGGTGATCGTCGAGGCGCCCGACCACGACGTCCGGCTGTGCCACCAGCCCGATCCGGTGCTGGCGGCCGGCTTGCGCCTCGCGCGCGACCGCATCGCCGACCTGCAGCGGGACCCGCGGCTCGTCGCGATCACCTGGTTCCGCAACCACGGCACCGCCGCGGGCGCGTCGATCTCGCACCCGCACGCCCAGATCGTCGGCACCCCCGAGCTGTCGAGCCAGCTCCAGGTCATGCTCGAGCGCTCCCGGGCCCACCGCGCCCGCACCGGCCGCGACCTGCTCGCCGACGTGCTTGATCACGAGCACGACGACGGGTCCCGCATCGTCGCCGACGGCCCGATCGTCACGCTGTGCCCGTGGGCGCCGCTCACGCCGTTCGAGCTCTGGTTGGTGCCGACCGCGGCCGAGCCCGACTTCGCGCGGGTGTCCGACGAGCGCGTCACCCAGCTCGCCCGCGCGATGGGCATCGCGCTCCGGGCGTTGGAGGCCGAGCTCGGCGACGTGCCCTACAACGCGTTCCTCGTCACCGCGCCGACCGGCGCCCGCGCCGAAGACGGCTTCCGCTGGCACATCCGGGTCCGGCCACGCCTGACGACCGCCGCTGGCTTCGAGCTGGCCACCGGGGGGGCGATGCACCACGCGTTCCCCGAGACGACGGCCGCCCTCCTCCGCCAGCACACGTGAGGCCCGCTCCGCGGGTCAGGGCCCGAATGACGATCCCTTCGCGCACGCAAAGTCCAGCGCCAAGGATCGACTCGCCGTTGCTCCATTCGCGCAGCGTCTCAGCGGCGTAGGTGCCGTCAGCCTCCACCGTGAAGATGCCGGCTCGTGGCACCCGCGGAATGCCCACTTCGGCCAGCAGGTCGAAACAGATAGCGGCGAATCGAACGCCAACCACGCCGTACTTCAGGTCTTGGACTTGACCGTAGACCTCGCCAAACACGGCGTAGCACCCGCACTCGTGGGTTGAGGCCAGCATCCGCGACAAACATCAGGCCCAACTCAGACCCCCAACCCGAATGGATCTGTTCGGACAATGCGGTGCTCGCGCGCGCCCGACGGTCCACCGCACGTACGGAACCAGGTCAGGTCGCCGTGCCCGAGACGACCGTTACCAGCGCGTTACCGACCGTCCCCTCCGCGAAGCCGGTCAGGCCGTCAGCGTCGACGACGTCGAGCCGAACCACCCGCGCGACACCCTGGGGGAACGTTAGGTTCGCCTCACGCGCGTTGGTTGGCCCAGCGAACACGCCGCCCGTCGGCGACGACCACGCGAACACCGGGTCCCGAAAGTCCGAGGTGCCCGCGGTTACGCGCACGCTGGCCCCGAGGCCCCGCGCGACGAACCCCAAGCGAGGCTCCCGCGGCAAGACCCGCACCACCCCTTCGAAGCTGAGGCGGTCCGCTGCGACCTTGAGCGCGTCGGTATCGAAGAGGAGCTTGTCCGTGCGACCGTTCGACGCGGCCAACAAGATGGGCGCGGCGAGCTGATCGGCCAACTCGACGAGGATGCCCTCGTCCGTCGCCGGAGCTTGGTCCTCGACCGTGTCCTCCGCCCAATTCAGCAGGCCGTCGACCACCCCCTCTCGGATTCGAGCAAACGGCCCCAACATCGCCGCAAGAATGCGCTTGCCCAGGCCACCTTCACGAAGCCGATCCACCAGATCACCGACCTCGCCTCGGGTGTCGACGCTGGTGACCTCCAAGCGCACCGACGACGAGACGCCGAGCGTGCGAAAGTTCGGCGGGCTCAGCGAGCCGGTAGAGCGGCTGACCCGGCTCAGCGCCTCGTCTACGGTGACATCCGCGCGCAACACGACCTCGGACGCCACCAAGCTGAGGTCGAGGTGGTGGAGACCGTATCGACGGGCGTGGTCTCGCTCGGCGGCTTGTTGCTGCCGATCCCTCCCCCCGAGAGCGCGATCCTGAGCTGAGAGACCCGCACGGCGTTCAAGAGCAACGGACCGCACGCGCACGGCTCGAACAGAAGGGACATTGCGCCACCAGTCCCCGCAAACCGCGCCTGCACCGCGCGCTCCATGCCGGCGTAGCGCACCTGAACCGCGAACGGAGCCGTCCTTGCGAGCGCCGCCGCCGGCAAGCGCGAGGTGGTGCCGAGGTCGGTCCCCTGAATGGCGAGACGAAGCAGCTCCTCGCCGGCCGGAGGGTCACCGAACCAAACCCCAAACCTCGTCGAGCGGTCCGATTCGGCGATCAACACCCCGATCTCCAGCTCGGAGGCACCGACGGGGATGTCAATCGGCGTTCCGACGTCCACCGAGAGGACCAACAAGGCCCCGCCGACCTCCGTACGCAACGCATCGAAGAAGCTCGTGATGGTCGGCGACGGATCGTCGATGCCCAACGCGACCAAGTCCGACAACGCGGGTGACACCTGCAGCATGAGGTCAGGCGGGAACCTCCGCACCGCCAGATCGCCCAGCAGCCCGCCCGGGCCACCGATGTCCGGGCTCGTCGGCGGCGGGTCGATCCTGATGGGTGGAATCGAAAGACGAGAACGTCGCAAACGACCTCCTTCGAGGAGCGTAGACACAAGCAGACCGCATCGGGCGGGCTTCTCCGCTGATCGCGGGTGCACGGGCCACTTGGGCGGCGGCTTCGAATCCCCTGTGGCTGCGTTCCGGGGCGCGCCGGCCCCTTCGCCGGGCGTCGCGCCGCAGATCTCGTGCACCCACACGAGGCCGTCGGGGTCGGTGTGGACGACCACGCCCTGCCGGCTCGGCAGCGCAGCGCCCGTTGCGGTCGCCCGCCACGGGGAGTCCTCCGCCCAAGGCGACCGTTGCGGCCGGGCAGCGGCGGGGACGCGAGGCCGCAAGGAGCAATCGACCTCGAACGTACGTGCCGTGGAACCAATCCGGCTTGAAGTTGACAGCCCCTACCCGCATGAGGGAGGGGCTCGGACTACGCCGTCGATAACGACGCTTCGCCGGTTAACGACGGGAGAACGGTGAGGTGCAGACGGGGCCGGGTCAAGTTGAAGGGCGATTGCTCCGAGCCAGCGCAAGTTCGTGGGCGATTGTTCGGTTCCGGTGCGCGCCGGAGCCGCGCTGCGGCACCAAACCCGTGCGACGCAGGCAACCGCGGCCTTCAGCCGCAGCACCACGGCTCGACCCTGGAGGCGCTCGAGGCGATGACCGGCCAGCCCGGTGCCTCGTCCATCGAGGGGGGTTGCGTGCCGTTCTTGGCCGCGCTGCTCGCGTGCGCCGACCCAGCGCCGCCTCAACCCGCCCGCCTCGACGCGCTGCGCGTTGCTGTGCCCGGTCGGCGAGCCCCGACGAACCATTCCCGGCCTTCGTACCGCTTCGGGCCGAAGTTCTGCGGGTACTCGGTGAAGTCGCAGTCGATGTCGTCGAAGTTCGCGCACGACGTGTCCCGACCCGTGACGCCGCCCGTGCGGAAGTCGTGGGCGCCCGCCGAGAAGCCGTGCGGGATGCCGGCGTCTTCGATCCAGTCCCAAGCGGCCTGCGCGTTCGCCCACTCCTCGGCGGCGGTGCCCGTCTCGACGATGTCGCCGACGTGGGTGACGAACACGATCCGCTCGGTGTCCTTGTTCTCCGCGATCCACCGCGTCTGGGCCTCGAAGGTCTCCGGGTACAGCCAGGCGTAGATCTGGGTGTCGGGCAGCACGACCACCGTGAACGCGTCGGGATCGCCGACGGGGACGACCGCCGCCGGGGGCTCGTCGCACGCCGCGACCGCGAGCAGCCGGATCACGGGCATCGTCACCTCCGGCGCGCGGGCAGCCCCTCGCCAATGTGCCCCCTACCGGCCGCGCGAAGGATAGTCGACGTCGGGCCGCCGTCGGTGGGGCGCCGCTGATCGTAGGTGCACCGGCCACTTTGGCGGTGACTCCGCGCCGTTGTCCGTTCGGCCGGACGCGCAGGGGCGTCCCACGCCCAGGGGCCGGCCATGCCCGTCACGGCCGCCAGCTCGGCATGGGGCTCCGCTCACGTCCGCCAGGTTCTGAGCGCCGAGACGTCCTCCCACCGCACGATCAGCTCCTGCGTGCCCCCGCTGAGTTCACGCCACCGATAGTAGGTCGACTTACCGTCTTTCAGGTAGCCCTCGTACTGGTCGCGCATCGTCTTGAACGGGTCGCTTGCTTGATTGGTCGAATGCAGGTCCGAGCTCGTACCGCTTCGAAACTGGATGCGTACGTGGTAGGTGGCAACTTCTGCCAAGGCTGGTTCGTCCGTCAAAGGTGCCTCCGGTGCATGTGACAACATGGTACCCATCAACGGCCGCGCTGCAGGCAGCTACCCGATTATTATAGGTGAAACGTTCATTGCAGCGGTGGCCACGAATCCCACACCCGCTCTCCCATGGCGCGCCCCCGCGAACCCCCGACGAACGGATGAAAGACCTTGCCGGAAGCGGCCAGCGCCGGTGCGCAGCGGGCGCGACAGGCCAGCCGCCTCGAGCAGACCCCACAAAGGCGCTCGGCCGGACGGCGGTGTACCGCATGGCCTGGTGCGCGGCGAGCTGCGTTCGCATCGCATCCCTGACCGCGATCGCCGAGGATCCGCAGCGGGTTCGCGGCTGTGTCGCCTCGATCGACATCGACAACGCGCAGAAGATCGCGCTTGGGTCCGAGGTCCGGCGCCTGCTCCAGCAGGTGAAGGCGACGTACACGTACCCGCCTGCACCGGCGCGGCTGTTGGTGCTTCGCGGAGGCGCATCGGGTGCGCGCGCCACGAGCGCCTCCACGTTGACAGGTCAACCCGGGCGGGGCACGGGACAACGTGGCTGCTCCCCTCCATCACCGCGCCGAACGTCGTGCCGCTCCGCGGCGCCGGTCCGGTCGTCTGCTGAGGGCGATCGTGAGCGCCCTGCTCGCACTCAGCCTGATGCCCGGCGTCGACGCCGCGGTCGCGTCGTTCGTACACCTCGTGCACGACGGCCACTTCCTGCACTCCGACGCCCACGACGCCGTCGCGGCCAGCGAAGAGTGCCCGAGCGACTGCTCCGAAGACGGCTGCACGCCGCTCGCGCACCACTGCTCATGCTGTGCGACGGTGTTCGCCTTGGCCCCCGCAGGCGCCCCGTCATCACGGGCCGAGCGCGCCCCGACCACCGAGAAGTACCGCGCCAACGCCGAGCGTAGCCCTCCAAACGCCGGCGTGGAGCCGTACCTACCCCCTCCTATCGCCTGAAGTCGGTCTCGAGCCACCCGACCGGACCCGCGTCCGTTCGAAGCGTCCACGTGGGCGCGCTCTAAACCCAACTTCACAGGTGAACCCTTGCTTTCCCCGATCCGCGGGGCGGCGCTCACGTGCGGTCTCGGCCTCTGGCCGACGCTCGCGTGGGCCTCGCCTCTGGCGGCCGACGACGTCGTCCGGCACGCCCTCGAACATCACCCCGACGCCGTGGCCGCCCGCGGCGCCCTCGACGTCGCGTCCGCCCTCCGACGCGACACCGTCGTATTCATCGACAACCCGCAGGCCGATCTTGGCCTCGCGGTGGTCGGCGACCTCGTGCAGGGCGCCCTCAGCCAGCCGCTCTCCCTCACCGGTGAGGGCTGGTACGCCCGCAGCGCGGCCCGCAGCGCCCAAACAGCCGCCGAGGCGGCGAATCGGCGATCTACGTTCGTGCTCGCCGCGGCAGCACGCGCCGCCTACGTCCGGGCCCGCGCCGACGACGAGCGCGCCTCGCTCGCGGACCAAGCGTTGGCCGACGCCAGCATGCTGCGCGTCGCGCTGGAGGATCGCGGGCGCGCGGGCGAGATCGCCACCCTCGACGTCCGGCTCGCGCGCCTGGCCGAAGCGCGCACCACCGCGGCCGCGTTGGCCGCGCGACGCGACGCGACGTTTGCCCGCGCGGCGCTCGCCGCGTTCCACCCGGACGCCGGGACCGCCGAGCTGGTCGACCCGATCGACGTAGAGGCGCCCGCCGTCAGCCTCAGCCACGAGCGCTCGGACGTGCAGGAGCTTCAGGCGCGGGTCGACGCGAGCACCGCCAGCCTCAACCGAGCGAGGGCCGCCGCGTTCCCGCCCGTCGCCGTCGGCGCGATGTTCCAGCGCGACGCGGGCGAATGGGACGCGGGGCCCCAACTCGCGGTCGAGATCCCGCTCTGGAGCCACAACCGAGCCGAGATCGCAGCCGCCCACGCGGAGCTCGCGACGGCCGAAGCCGAGGCAGCACGGCGACAGGCCGTCGTCGCGGGGGAGGTCGCGGGCGCCGCCGCGTTGACGCGGTTCGCCGACGACGCCGTAGCGCGCCTCGGAGATGTCGACGCCGACGCACGGGAGGCGCTCGTGAGCGTCGAGCGCGGCCTGAACGCGGGCGATCTCACTGTCGCCGAGGCGGTCCTGCTCCGCGCCGAGATCCTCGACGGGTGGACCGCCAGCGTGGACGTGCGCGAGGCCAAGAGCCTCGCCCGCCTCGACGCAATGCTCACCATCGAATCCGAACACCTGCTGGCCCCCACGCACGAGGAGGGCAAATGACCCGACCCAACTGGCGATTCTGCATGGTGCTCCTCACGGCGTTCGGGTGCGGCCCGAGCGACCCGGAGCCCCACGACGACCACGTCGACCACGACGACCACGACGACCACGACGACCACGACGAGGCAGCAGGGTCACCCGGCGAGCTCGTGATCGG
>CAIUDO010000522.1 GCA_903897935.1 uncultured Pseudomonadota bacterium | reverse complement strand
GCGATCACGAGGAACTTGGGCAACGAGCCTCCGATGGTGGGATCGAACAGGGTGTGTGGACACGGACTGATGAGGGCACGTGGGGTGATCAACCAGCAGCCTGAAGGGCAGTGAGGACCGAGCCCGCTGAGCGAGGCCCGTGCGAGGGCGACGAGGCTCGGTCAACGGAGTTGACCGGGCCGTTCGCGAGGAGGGAGCGTGCTGGAGCACGTGACCGAGGAGCGACGTCGTCCTCGCGCGGGACCCGCCAGCGGGCGACGGGAGCAATGCCCTTCACGCTGCTAAGGCTGGACCGCGGCGCTGCGCGCCACGATCCAGAGTTGGTCGTCGGTGACGACGCTCTGGTCGACCTCCGCCGAGCTCTGCCAGAACATCACGTTGGGGCCGTCGAACTTCAGGCACTCGTCGAGCTGCAGCTCACCGTTCTCGTCGGCGTCTGCGGACGGCGGGCACTCGGGGGTGTCGTCGAGGGTGTCGTGCCCGCCAGCCGCTTCGGTCGTGTGGTACAGGCCGAGCTGATGTCCGAGCTCGTGCGCCGTCAACATGCCGAGGCGCGCCAGGTCGAGATCGCCGCCGTCGACGATCGGCGCCACCGCGGCGATGACGCCGCTGGTCGCCGTCCCGGGCCGAGGCGCGCCAGGAATGCCACCGGCCAGGCCGATGATGGACGACGCGTCGAACGACTCGATGAAGAAGACCGGGATGCCGCCGGTCGCGTTCGGGTCGGTCCAGGCCATCCGCAGGCGGTACGCGTCGCCGAACAGGTCCACGGGTCCGGGTTGGAAGGTCAGCCGCTCCGCAGGTTCGACCACGACCGTGACGCCACCGCGGGTGAAGCGGGCCTGCGCCGTCGCGATCACCGCCGCGGCCTGCTCGTCGGTGATCGGCGCGTCGTCGACGAGCACGGGGACGACCCGGACGGATCCCCCGACGGCGTCGCCGTGACGAACGTAGAGGTCGACGCGTCCGGGCGTGGTCTCGGGCTCCAGGCTGTTGGTGCGCGGGAACACGGCCCAGCAGCCCGATACGGGCTCGTCGACCGACTTGGGCCACGCCGCGGTCGCGGCCGGCGTCGCCACGTACGTCCCCTCCGTGTTCTCGAGCAGCACGGCGCCGTCCCGCAGCACGTCCATGTCGACGGGCGAAACGCCGGCGTCGGTGGTGACGGTGACCGAGGTCGCGTCGGGCGGCACCTGCACGTAGATCGGAGCGGCCACGCTCTGGAAGCACGCGGGCGACCATGTCCACGTGAGCGGGACGTCGAAGATCGTGACGCCACCAGCTCCGTCTACGACGAGCGCGTCCGACGGGCACACGCTGAGGGCCACCACGCCGTCGCACGACGTGAAGCCGCTTGGCGGGGGCTCGGTCTCGGGCGGCTCCGTCTCGGAGCTCGGCCCGGTCTCCGTGGGCGACGCGGGCCCGGTGTCCGGTTCCTGGCCCTTACAGCCGCAGACCAGGAGCAACAGCGCAACGGGCTTCATGCCAGCTCCTCGGTCGGGGGGGTCGTGGCGACGAAGGCGATGCGGCTGGCGAGGCCGCGAGCGCCGGCGAGGCGGTTGTGGAACGCTCGTCTTCGAGAGCGTTACCGCATGGTACGCGACGCGGGGCACAAAGTTCTTACCCCCGGTTTCATGGACGTACCGCGACCGCCGCTCGAGCCGCCCAGTGTGGGCGTTCCCCATGTTCTCGGACGCCTTCGAAGCTCTGGTCCGCGTCGCGGCCGTCAGGCGCGGGTCGCCGTTCGCCGCGGCGCGAACGGCGGGCCCCCACCGCTCACCCGACCCCCACGACCGTCCGGCGCCGGCCGCGACCGCTCGGACGACCGTCCGCCACCGCCCCTCCGCCGGCCGCGCACCTTGACCCCATGGGGCCGCGCCCCGGGAGGTCACGATGGCGACGACGAACTGGACGTGCTGGCACACCCTGCTCGCTGAGCGCGCTCAGCGGCCGATCCCCGACGTCAGCCCCCCCACGCTGCCGCCCGAAGCCCGGGCCGCGCTCGCCCACACCCTGGCGGTCTTCCAGCTCGGCGAGACCGGCGAAGGCCGCGTCGCGCACGAGGCGCGCGCGTGGCAGCACCCCGCCCTCGGCGACACCTACGCCGACACCCTGCGGCTGTTCGTCGCCGAAGAGGGCCGCCACGCGCGCATCCTCGGCCGGGCCGTGCGCGCGCTCGGGGGGGCCCCGCTCCGTAAGGACGCCGGCCACGCGTTGTTCGCCCGCGCGCGCCGGGCGGGTGGCGTGCCGTTCGAGATCCTGGTGCTGTTGGCGGCCGAGGTCGTGGCGCTGGCCGCCTACGACGCCATCGCGACCGCGACCGACGGCAGCCCGCTCGCGGCGACGCTCCGGGAGATCTGCGCCGACGAGGAGGACCACCTCGAGCTGCACGCCGCGTTCTTCCGCGCCGTCGCGACGACGCCGGCGGAGCGGGCGGCGCTGGCCGCCGCGTGGTGGGCGATCGCCCCGGCCGCGCTCGCCGCGGTGTCGTTCGGGCACGCCCGCACCTGGTCCCGCCTCGGGGCGTCGCCGTGGTCGATCCAGCGGGTCGGCTTGCGCCGCGCCGCGGACGCCGCGCGACGCGCCGGCTTCGGGCCCGCGCTCGCGGCCCCGCTGCGCGCGAGCGCGTCGATGACCTGACCGCT
>CAIUDO010000521.1 GCA_903897935.1 uncultured Pseudomonadota bacterium | reverse complement strand
GCCCGTCGACCCGGACGTCGTCGACGCACCATCACGGAACGTGGTCAGGCGTGCCGCGCGATCCGGACGACGGCGACGCTGACGCGGCGCACGACCACCAGGGCCAGCACCCCGAGCGGCAGGGAGAGGTCGGCGGCGACGACGATGACCGCGACGGTGACGACCGCCGCGATGACGCGCTGCTCGCCCTCCTCGAGCGTGGCGCCGCGGGCCGCGCGCAGCGGGCCGACCCCCAGGGCGCCGACAACGAAGACCGGCGTCAGCAGGAAGAGCACGACCAGAAACGCTGCGCCCGGCGCCTGGGACCACGGAGCGAACGTCGCCGTGCGCGGCGCGTCGAGGCGGGTCCACGTCGACGTCCACAACGCGAGCACATCGGCGAGGAGGACGTGACCGCCGAAGAGCGCGAGTTCGCCGCGAACGTCCGGGCCCGGAAAGGTCAGGGCGTCGAGAGCGAGGAGCATCCGGACACGGAAGCTGTCGTCGCCGTTGGCGGCCGCGGCGGCGACGCCGAAGGCGCTGGCTGCCGCACCGATGCCAGAGACGACCGGCCCGGAGTCGGCGTCGGTGACACCGTCGCGGCCAGGGGGCCACTCGCGGAATCCACGGAGCCCGGCGACGTCCACGCTCCACGACGACCGGTACGTCGACCAGAGCGACGCCGCCAGCGCCGGATCGAGCGCCGGCAGGAACGCCAATGTCCACGACAGTGCGCAGCCCCGCGGCCCATCGCGAACCCGCTCGCCGTCGAGGTCGATCTCGCTGACCGGGAGGCCGGTTGCATCGAGGAGCCTGCGCTCGCGGGCGAGCCAACGGGCGATCGCCGCCGCGTGGGCGGTACCGAAGAAGACATCATGCAGGCGCAGGCTCTCGAGCGCGACGACGTTGTCGACGGGCCACACCTGGTGCGGGAAGCTCTCCAGGTTCGCCGACGGCGCCGCGAGAAACGCGCGGGCGAGGTGCTCGGAGCCGACGTGGAAGTCGGCGACGATCTGCGGGTCGTCGCCACCGACGGCGACGTAGGCGGCGCGCAGGAGGTTGCGGTGCCCCTCCCAGATCACACCGCGGCCCGGGTCGTTGCCCCACGACGAAAACGGGTCGACGTCTCGCTCACCCATCGTCTGCTGCAGCAGGAATGGCAGCTCCGCGCGCGCCTGCGCCCGGAGCTGGTCGTCGTTGGAGCGCACCGCCCGGGCGGCAAGCGCGAACCCCGCAAACGACAACGAGAAGAGCCCGCCCTCGGGGAAGTAGCGCCGCATCACCCGATGCTCGTCGTCGTGCAGACGGCGGAGCACAGAGCGCGTGCGCGCCCCTGCCTCGAACTCGCTGTCGGTCACGGCACAGCAGGCCTGCACACCGCAGCGGCTGGCCACCAGGATGAAGACCGTCACCGCACACACAGCGCGCGCCACCCGCATCGACCCTCCGCCGGTGGTGGAGCATACGGCAGCGGTCGCGCGGCCGGCACGCCTCGCAGCGACGACGACAGCTGCGCTGCCGACGCACCGGGGGCTGTCACCGCCCGTGAGGCTCCGCGCCCCGTGGCCAGCGGCGGTCGACCTGCTAGCACGGGGCGGATGAGCGTCACCTTTGTCGTCGCCGGCGAG
>CAIUDO010000520.1 GCA_903897935.1 uncultured Pseudomonadota bacterium | reverse complement strand
TCGCGGTGCCGATCGGGATGCTGAACAAGCTGAGGCCCCCCATGACCATCGAGGCGACGCGCGCCCACGGCTTGCGGGCTCGAACCCCACGACCCACCGCCACTTCGAACGCGCCGAAGCCAGCGATCAGAGCCCCGAACACGAGCCCGATCACGATGAACATGACGCCCGGGGCCACCGAGTCGCCGCCGCTCACCGCCATGACCACGCCGAGGCCCGCGTAGCCGATCCCGAACAGGAGCCCGGCGCCGATGCCCAGCCCCCCCAGGATCATCCACATGAGCCCGATGAGGTCGATGTGCTGCTTCATCACGCCCCCCGCACGACGGCGACGCCGTTCGTGATGACCGACTGACCATCGGCGTTGATCGTCTCGAACCGCGCCGTGGCTCCGTCACGCCACACGTTGAGCCGCAGCGTGGAGCCTGGGAACACCGGGCGCGCGAACCGGACCGACAGCCGCTCGAGACGCGCCGGATCCCCGCCGCACAGCGCGTTGATCAGGTCGCGCTGGGCGAACGCCATCGTGCACAGACCATGCAGGATCACGCCGGGCAGGCCCGCCGCGCGCGCCGTGGCGACGTCGACGTGGATCGGGTTGTCGTCGCCGGAAGCCACGGCGTACCGGGACGCCTGATCCGCCGTGACGACCTGATCGATCGTCAGATCCGGGGCCGGCGGCGGCTCGGGGGGCGCCGACGGCTCCTTCTTCTCACCGCCGCCTTCCTTCTTCTTGCCGCGGATGAAGTAGGTGGTGCTGCCTTCGATCGCGAGCTCGCCGTCGACGAACGCGTACATGCCGTACTTGACGACGCGGCCCGACGACTTCTCCTGCACGTCGGCGAGCGTGCCGCGGAGCTGGAGCACGTCACCGTGCCGGATCACCCGGTGGAACGTGACGTCGTGCTCGCCGTGCACGAGCCGCAGCAGATCGAGCTCGAGGTCCGGGTCCGTCGCCATCTTCATCATGACCTTGATGAAGGGGTTGACGTGGAACATCGGCGGCGCGACGCCGTCCTCGCCGGCGTAGGCGGCGTTGCCGTCGTCCGTAGCGGCCGCGTATGCCTGGAACTCGGCGCGCTGCACCAGGTGGAAGCCGCCGTCGTACCGCTTGCCGATCGGCAGCACCTTCGGGCCCGCGTCCGCGACCGGGGCAGCGGCGGCCGGCGCCGGAGCGCCCCCGCCGGACGCCTCGACTGCGGCCGCGATCTTCTTGAAGTCGAACGCCATCCCGAGCTTCATGAGGTCGCCCATGTTGTCGGCGGCGGCCTTGCCGGTCATGAACGCCTTCGCGGGCTCGAGCTGCCCGCTGAACATCGCGAGCAAGACGTCTTTCTTGACCTTGACCGTGCAGGTCGGCGTGCCGACGAGGCCCTGCGCGACCGTGGCGACGCCATTTGCGACGGTGACCGTCTGATCGGTGCCCCCGTCGACCACCCAGTGCAGCGTGGCCGCCCAGCCGGGCACACCCTCGGGCTTGAAGCCGGCGGGGAACGAGGCGAACACCTTCGTCACCATGTCGACCTCGGGCGCCGGGGCCGCGGCGGGCGCCGCGCCGGCGGCCGCGAACGCCGCGGCGACCTTCTTGAAGTCGAACGCCATCGCCATCTTCATGAGGTCGCCCATGTTGTCGGCCTGGGCCTTTCCGGTCATGAACGCCTTCGCGGGCTCGATCTCGCCCTTGAACATCGCGAGCAGCGTGTCCTTGTCGATCTTGACCGTGCAGGTAGCCGTGCCGCTGAGGCCGACGGCCACGGTCGCGGCCCCGTTGGCGACCGTGATGGTCTGGTCGGTCGCGCCGGCGACCACCCACTGGATGTTGGCCGCCCAGCCCGGCGCCGCGTCCGGCTTGAACCCAGCCGGGAAGTGCGCGAACACCTGCGTGACCACGTCGGGGCCGGCGCTCGGGGCCGCCGCGACCGGCGCCTCCCACCGCGTGATGTCGCCGTAGCGCTCGGAGATCTCCTGCGGCGTCCACAGCTCCTTGCCTTCTTTCTCGACGCCGTCGTTCGTCTTCACCTCGTAGAGGTGGATGCGCTGGCCCTGCACCCCGAACACCTGGCCGGTGACGTTCTTCGCGAGGTCAGACGCCAAGAAGACGACGATCGGCGAGATCTGCTCGGGGCTCCAGTCGTCTTCAACCATCGCGATGTCTTCCGTCATGCGGGTCTTGGCGACCGGCGCGACGCAGTTTGCGGTGACCCCGGACCGCTTGAGCTCCATCGACAGCACCCGGGTGAACCCGTAGATGCCCGCCTTCGCCGCGGCGTAGTTCGACTGGCCGAAGTTGCCGATCATCCCGCTGTACGACGTGGTGTTGATGATGGCGCCGCCGTTCGCGCGCAGCGCGTCGAGCGCGGCCCGCGTGACGTTGCGCGTGCCGTTGAGGTGCACGTCGACCACGATCGCCCACTCGGCGTCGGACATCTTGGTGAACGTCTTGTCGCGGAGGATGCCCGCGTTGTTCACGACCACGTCGAGCCGGCCCCACCGGCTGAGCGCGCCCTGCACCATGCGCTCGCAGCCCTCGAGATCGGTGACCGAGTCGTAGTTGGCGATCGCCTCTCCGCCCATCGCCTCGATCTCGCGCACCACCGCGTCGGCCATCGAGGAGCTCCCTCCTTGGCCATCACGCGTGCCACCCAGATCGTTGATCACCAGCCGCGCGCCTTCGCGCGCGCACGCGATGGCGTGGCAGCGACCGATGCCGCCGCCCGATCCCGTCACCAGAACGACCTTACCGTCGAGCAGACCCATATCCGGGCTCCTTGGAAGCGTACGAAGGCCTCCCGGGTATCCGAAGCGCCGACCTGCTTCCACCCGGGTCGACCGCGAGCGACGCAACGTGTACAAGCCGGCCAGGACGAACGATGACGCCCGACCGCCTCCAGCTCGTGCTCGCTACGCTCCGCGCCGAACCGTGGCCCGATGATCCCGTCGCGCGCGCGACCGAGCTCGAAGGGTTGGCGGACGCCAACCCGCGCGACGCCCTGGTCCGTGAGGCCGTGCTCCAGCTCGCGCGCCAAGACGCCGCCGGTCACCTCGTTCCGGACGTCGTCGGTGGGGTGCGGCGGGAGCGGCTGGTGCGGTGGGACGCCTGGACGTCGACCTGGGACGGCTGGCGGGTGGCCACCGGTCGCGCCGCCCGCGTGCGGGTCGTCGAGCGGTGGGCCAACGATCCGGCGCACGCGCGCGCGCTGATCCGCGACGGCCGCGCGATTCGAGGCCTCGTCCCGGTCACCTACAGCGGAGAGCCGTGGCCCGCCCTCACCGCCGACCTCGACGGAGCGCCCGTCACGTCGCGCGAGGTCACGTGGTCCGCCGAGCACCTTGGCGCCTCGGTAGCGAGCGCGCTCGCGTCGTTGGCGCGCTGGGAGGCTGCCCGCGTGCTGCCGGCGTCGATCGAGGCGAGCTCGTTGGTGCACGGCCCAACCGGCCTTCACCTGAGCTGCCTGACCCCTACGGACGCCTTCGGGTGCCGTCGACGCATCACGGAGCTGTCCGAGGTCCTGCTCGCGCTCGCCGGCCCCGGCGACGATCCGGTCCGCAGCGTGCTCGAGGGGATGGCGCTGATGGCGCCCGCGACGACCGAAGAAGCCGGCGCCTTCGCGACGCGCGCCCTCGCCGAGGATCTCGCCGCGCGCCGCCACCGGGTGGTCCGACGCCACGAACGGGTGGTCCTGGAGCAGCGCCGGGCGGCCCTCGGGGCAGCGCTCGTACGCTTGCAGCGCGCGTGCCCGCCCCCGATCGGTCGCGGCGCGCTCGGCGTCGACCTCGACGGCAACGTGCTCGTGGTCACGTCGGACGACGACGGCGTCGCGTGGGGGCCGGTCGGCGGCGACGCGCACGTGGTCCTGCCGGTCGGCGGTCCCCTCGACACCCGCGAGGCGCGCCGCATGCTGCGCTCCGGCGCCGCTGCACCCCCGAGCGCCCACCTCGACGTGAAGGTCGGCGGCGATCCGGCTTTCTCCAGCTCGATCGCACGCTGGACCAGCGCCGCCATCAGGCTGCGGACGCTGCGCCGCCTGCTCGAGGTGACGGGCCCTGGCTGACGCCTCCGCCGCGAGCTGCGGAGCCGATCCCGGCCGTCATCAAACGCGCGGCGGAACGGCCCTACTTCCGTTATCCGCCCTCCCGACGGTCGCTTCGGATCTTCCGACTTCGTCGGAAGATCCTGCGTCTCCCGTGGTCGGTGCGGGGCCTGGCTGACGCCTCCGAACGCGCGGCGGAACGGGGCCTACTGTCCCGTGTCGCCGGCCGTCGTGCCGGTCGCGGCGTCCCAGTAGATCGCGAGCTCGTCGCAGGTGGCCCACTCGACCCGGATGGTCTCCGGATCGCCGAACTCGACGCAGAACGCCTTCGTGACGTCGTCGGGCTTCCGCTGCGACTCGAAGCACGCCTTGAGGTCGTCGTTCGTGACCTCGAACCCGCACTCCTCGGCGTACTTCTTCATCTCGACGCACACGTCCTGGCAGGGGTTGTGACACCCCGCCGCGGCCGCCGTGACCCCAACCGCCATCAACGTGCGTACGACCAGCGCCTGGACGCGCATCCCAGCCCCCGGGCCGCCCTGGAGGGCGGCCGCGCAATGTGGCACGACGCCCGCCGACGGTCAACCGCCCAAGCCGAGCGCCGCCTCCAGCGAGTGCGAACCTGACGGAAACGCGACGAGCCGACGCGCGACCGTCAGCGCGCCACGCGCGAACATGACGCGGTCCGTCGCGACGTGCCGCAGCTCCACCCGCTCGAACGCGTCGAGGAACAAGACAGTGTGCTCGCCGACGACGCCGCCGCCGCGCACCGCGTGCACCCCGATCTCCCCGGGGACCCGCGCCGCGTCGGCACCGTAGCGGCCGTGACGCGCCTCGCCGCCCCCGCGCCCCGCCCGCACCGCCGCGACGAGGTCGACCGCGGTGCCCGACGGAGCGTCGCGCTTCCCGGAGTGGTGAACCTCCACGATCTCGGCGTCGAACGAGGGTAAGAACGCGGCCGCCGTGCGCGCCAGGTGCCGGAGCAGGACGACGCCGAGCGCGAAGTTCGACGCCGAGACCACCGGCGCCCCCGCGGCGTGCGCGGCGAGCCCATGCTGGGTCGCCTCCGACAACCGCGTGGTGCCGGTGACGAGCGGCACGCCCGCGAACGTCGGCAACGCCGCTGCCAACGCCGCGTCCGACGAGAAGTCGACGACGATGTCGGGGCGCCCGACCCCAGTCGGCGTCACGGGGACGCCACACACCTGGGCCCCGGCCGCGACCGACGCCGGGCCCGCCCACGCGGCCGCCAGCTCGAGGTCCGACGCCGCCAGCACCTCGGCGACGACCAGCCGCCCGACCCGACCCGTCGCGCCGAGCACCGCGACCCGCATCAGCACAAACCGAGGGCGCGCAGCATCGGCCGCGGGGACGGGCCCGTCGAGGCGGCGAGCGGCAGGCGCAGATCCCCCGAACAAAGCCCGAGCTCCGCCAACGCGGCCTTGCACGGGACCGGGTTCGACTCGGTGAACAGGTACGTGATCAGCGGCCACAACGCCGAGAATCCGGCGGCGGCCTCAGCGACCCGGCCGGCGCGGAAGTCGTCGAACACCCGGACCGTCTCGCGCGGCGCGACGTTCGACAACACCGAGATGCACCCGGCGGCGCCCTGGGCGAGCGCGCCGAGGAAGGTGAAGTCGTCGCCCGACAGCACGGACACCGGGCGCGCGCACGCCGCCAGCAGGTCGCTCGTGTAGCGCACGTCCCCGGTGGCCTCCTTGACCGCGACGACGCCCGGAACTCCGGCCAACGACGCCAGCTCGGACGGCGCCAGCCGCTGCCCCGTGCGGCCGGGCACGTGGTACAGCACCAGCGGCAGCCCGACGCCCGCGGCCGCTTGCACGTGGGCCATCAGGCCCGGCGGGTTCGGCTTGTTGTAGTACGGGAGCACGAGCAGCCCGTACGCCGCGCCCTGCTCGGCCGCGCGCGCGACCTTACGCACGGTCGAGCGGGTGCTGTTGGTGCCGACGCCCGCCATGACCGGCACCCGGCCGGCGGCGACGGCGAGCGTCGTGGCGACGACCAGGGCCTGCTCGTCGTCGTCGAGGGTCGGCGCCTCTCCGGTGGTGCCGACCGCGACCAGGCCGTGCACGCCCGCGTCGACCTGACGCGCGCACAGGCGCTCGAGCGCCGGCACATCGACCGCGCCGCTCGCGGTGAAGGGGGTCACGAGCGCGGTGTGGATGCCGTGGAGCATGGTGGAGCCCTCTGGGTGGCCGTGGACGGACTGCCGCTTAGAACGACAACACCGCTTGCAGCTGACCGCCGAACGCTGGCGACCCGAACCCGTCCGGGAAGTCGTCGTCGGAGTAGGCGGAGAAGTACTTGCCCGGCAACAGCACGCCGAACGTGCCTTCTACGCGCACCATGTCGTACGGCGTGTACCGAACCGTGCCGTTGAGCTCGATGCCGTACCGCCCGCCCCGATCGTCGGCCGGGGGCGCCGCGGCGGCCGCCCACACGAGCGCGGCCTCGGCGACGAGCGGATCCAAGACCTTGAACCCGACACGAGGCTTGAGGTAGATGGCGTTCGAAACAGCGTTGCCCAGGAGCACGTGCTCGAGGTCGCGGCCGTTGTCGGCGTCGGTCGGGAGCGCCGACGACAACGTAGGCATGGGCTGCTCGAACAAGAACAACGCCACGTTGTAGTCGCGGTCGAACGTGAAGGTCTTGATGCGCGCGTCGGCGGGCTCTTTGTCGCCGGTGGCGAGGCCGCCTTCGAGCCCGATGATGACGGGATCGCCATCGAGCTCGAGATCGAGCACCGCGCCGACGCCGGAGATGCCGACGTCGTTGGCTCCGTTGGCGAGGTCGCCCGAGCCGAACTGGCCGACGAACTCCGCGCCGATCGAGAGCACGCCGAGCTTCGTCTCGACCGCGCCGTCGACGGTGAACAGGTTGAACGAGCGCTCCGGCGTGCGACGGTACTGGAGCGCAAGGCCCGCGGTCGTGTCTTCGTTCTTGAACCCGACGTCGCCGTTGTAGGAGGTGGTGCCGTCGCCGGTGTTCAGGATGACGTCGCTGTTGACGTCGAACGCGAGGCCGGCCCACACGTCGCCGAACAGCATGCGCCACTGCAGGCGATCGGCGGTGTCGCCATACTCCGCGTCGTACCTAAGTCCGCCGTTCTGCCAGATGCCGACGCCCCAGTCGAGCGGCATGCGCCCGAATCGGAACGTGCCCACCGGCGAGTGCACTTCGCCCCACGCGTGCCACAGCTCGATCGCGCTCGCCGCTTCGACCTCGTCTTCGGACAGGGTGGGCGGGCCGAGGCCATCGGCCAGCTCGACGGGGACCTCGGAGCTCGACGCGAAGTCGTACAAGGCGCCCGGCTCGTCGCCCCAGTACACGTTGTCCAGCGCGCGAATATCAGCGTACACACCGACCTTATCGCTCACCAGCATCCGCGGGCGGAGCAGCAGGCGGTGCTGGATGTACGACGCGTACCCCTCGGAGGTCGCGAGGTCTCGGTTCAGGGAGAGCGTGTCGAAGAAGCGACCGCGCGCCCGATACCAGCCCTCGATCTGAAGCTCGGTCGCGTGCGCCGGCGCCGCGGAGAGGAGGGCCACCACCGCGGCCAATCCACGGAACCAACGCTCCGCACGCGGCTGACGCGACATAGGAAGAGACACCGGACCACCCCGAGCCGGCGCGCGCCGACGGCTCCGGCAGGTAGCACCGCCGGCCGTCGACCGCAAAGCGCCGCGGTGGACGGTCGCCCAGTCTCGGCGGATGATAGGAGGCACGGGGCGTCGTGAACCGGGATCCAGACAAACACCGACGGGAGAGCTTGGGCGGGCGCGCGCGGCGCGATCCGCTGCTCGGTCGTGTGCTCGCCGGGCGATTCAAGGTGTCGTCGCTGGTCGCCCGCGGGGGAATGGGCAAGATCTACCGAGCGGAGCAGCACCCGCTGGGCCGCGTGGTCGCGCTCAAGGTGCTCACCGAAGCCGACGGCGACGAAGAGTTCAAGGCACGGTTCTTCCGAGAGGCGTCGGTGTGCGCCCGCCTCGCCCACCCGAACACCGTGCGCGTGTTCGATTACGGCCAGACCGAAGACGACGTGTACTTCATCGCGATGGAGTTCATCGACGGCAAGAACCTGCGGGAGGTGCTCGACGACGAGCGGATCCTGCCCGCCGGGCGCGTCATCGAGATCGCGCGGCAGATCTGTGGCTCGCTCGCCGAGGCCCACGCGCTGGGGCTCGTGCACCGCGACCTCAAGCCCGGCAACGTGCTGCTCGCCAAGCACGGAGACGACGACGAGCACGTCAAGGTCGTGGACTTCGGGCTCGTCAAGCACGCGCGCGAAGAGGTCCCCGACGTCACACGATCCGGCTACATCGTCGGTTCGCCGCTGTACATGTCGCCCGAGCAGATCCGCGGTGGCCAGGTCGGCCCGTCGAGCGACATCTACAGCCTCGGCGCGCTCATGTACACGTGCCTGACCGGGCGTCCGCCATTCGAGCGGGACAACGCGCTCGCCGTGCTCATGAGCCACCTGCGCGCGCCGCCGCCCTCGTTCGACGAGGCCGCCCCGGGGGTGCCGATCCCGCGTGTGCTCGGCTGGATCGTCATGCGGTGCCTCGAGAAGGAGCC
>CAIUDO010000519.1 GCA_903897935.1 uncultured Pseudomonadota bacterium | reverse complement strand
GGCGCCGACCTCGGGGCCGAGCCCGTGCACCTGGTTGTAGACCCCGGCGGGCACGCCGAGCTCGTGCAGCACCCGGGCGAGCGTGTCGGCGGTGGTCGGCGTGAGCTCGCTCGGCTTGACTACGAGCGTGTTGCCCATGCCGAGCGCGGGCGCGACCTTCCACGTGAGCAGGTACAGGGGCAGGTTCCACGGCGTGATCAGCGCGACTACGCCGATCGGCCGCCGCAGCGTGTAGTTGAACGCCGCCGCCATCTCGTGGAAGCCCGTCTCCTGGTGGCGGAGCGCGCCGGCGAAGAACCGGAAGTTGTCGACGGCGCGCGCGATGTCCATCGCGCGGGCGAGCGCGCGCGGCTTGCCGGTGTCGGCGCTCTCTTCGGCGACGAGCTGCTCGGTCCGCGCCCTGAGCCCGTCGGCGACGGCGTCGAGCAGGTCGGCCCGCTCGTTGACCGTCCACGCCGACCACGCGCCCGTGCGCGCGGCGTCGGCGGCGGCGACGGCGCCCGCGACGTCGTCGGCGTCGCTGCGCGCTACCTGCGCGATGATCGCGCCCGTCGCAGGGCCGACCTTGTCCACCCAGCCGCCCCTCACCGAGGGCGTGAAGGTGCCGCCGACATAGTTGAGGATCTGCCTCACCTGCTCCTCCGATTCTCGAGGCGGGCCTCCACCCGCGGCACGACCTCGCGCACGAACGCCTCCATGTTGGCGCAGACCCGATCCGCGTCGTGGTTGAAGAAGTCGAACCACAACATCAACCGGTCGTCCGGGTGGAACCGCGCGACGATCTGGTCGGCGACGTCGTCGGCGTTGCCGACCAGCGCGTTGTCGGCGGCGCCTTCGACCTTCTTCGGGTCGATGGTGCCTTCGAGCGCGCTCCAGTACGCGCGTAGGGCGAGGCGGGCCTCCTCGTGGGCAGCGGCGCGGCGGCCATCCGGGGTGAGGCCCGGCTGCTCGTTGAGGAATACGAACACCGTGCGCGGCATGTACGGGCGCGCCCACGCGCCGCCGGAGGGGTGGTAGGCCCGCGCCATTCGGGCGTGTGTATCTTCAATGACCTCCGGTCGGGTGATGCTCAGGTTGAACACCTGGACCGGGGCCCAGCGGTTGACGTACTCCTGGAGGTCGGGCTCGTGCGACCCGATGAGGAGCTGCAGCAGCTCCCGTCGGTACGCACGCGGGACGATCTCGAGCGCCTCGAACACGAACCGCCGTGGCAGCTCGATCTCGGGGCCGTCGTGGCCAGCGGCCGCGCAGACCCGCGCCCACTCGGCCTCGTCGCGGAACGACGAACGGCGCACGACCGGCGGGGGGACGTCGTCGGACGACAGGATCCCTCCGGAGAGGGCGCGCACGAAGATCTCCGCTGCTTCGCGGAACATCAGCCCCTTCAGGACAGGACCGAGCGCGTGCTCGAGCGGGGAGCGTGGGACCAAGCCGTACGCCCGGTTCATGAAGTCGAACCGCCCCGCCGCGAACCCTACGTGAATGCGCCGCTGCTCGGCGGGGTCGAGCCCGTGCAGGCTCAAGAACGCCGCGATGCGCTCGGCGTGGGCGACCGGACCGCCGTTGCACAAGATGTTGAGGATCGCGCTGCCACACTCGATGCGGCGGGTCCGGCGCAGGATGTGCGTGGCGAGCTGCAGGAAGTCGACGTTGAGGCCGACCTCCCCCTCCCAGTGCGGGATGACCGGCTGCCGATGGCGCTTCTGTACCTCCGACGACAGGTGGGACTCGGCGATCCACGCGATGTCGAACCCAAGCGCGTCCGCCGCCTCGACCTCGGTGAAGAAGTTGCGGAACATGGTGGCTTCTGACGGCAGGACGCCGTCAACCGGCGTCTGGCTGATCGCGAAGAACACGTCGTAGTGCATGTCAGAGGCTCCTGAGGCGCCCGCCGTCGACGGGTAACGAGACGCCGCGAACGAACGACGCGGCGGGGCTCGCGAGGAATACGATCGCGGCGGCGAGCTCCTCGGGCGCGCCGAGGCGCTGCTCGGGGGCCGCCGCGGCCCACTCGGCCCGGATGGCGTCGGGGGACACGCCGCGCCGACCGGCGGCGGCGTTGGCCAGCTCGTCCAAACGATCGGTCGCCGTGAACCCAGGGAGCACGTTGTTGATGGTGACGCCGGGGGGCAGCTCGCGCGACAACGTCTTCGCCCACGCGGCGACCGCGGCGCGCGTGAGGTTGCTGACGCCGAGGTTGTCGATCGGCTCGCGGACCGAAGTGGACAACACGTTGATGATCCGGCCGTACCCGGCGGCCACCATGCCCGGCACCACCACCTGCACGAGGGCCTGCCCGGCCGCGACGTGCCGGCCGAACGCCTGGAACAGCGCGGCTTCGGTGGCCGCCAGCAGCGGGCCCCCCGGCGGCCCGCCGGTGTTGTGCACGAGCACGTGTACGGGCCGCCGCGCGACCACCTCGGACACGGCAGCGACGAGCGTGGGCCGATCGTCGAGGTCGGCGACGCACACGTCGGCGCCGTGCCCGGCGGCGCGCAGCTCGTCGACCAGCTCGGCCAAGGCGGCGCGTTGGCGCGCCAACACCGTGACGTGCGCGCCCGCGGCGGCCATCGCCCACGCGGTCGCCCGGCCGATGCCCCGGCTCGCGCCGCCGACCAGCGCGTGGCGGCCGGACAGGGGGAGGGGGCCGCTCATGCGTCGGACCGGGCGGCGAGCGCGGCCTCGATGTCGGCGACCGTGCGCGGCGCCGCGGCCGTCAGCACCTCTGGACCGTCTTCCGTGATGAGCACGTCGTCTTCGATGCGTACGCCGATCCCGCGCAGCGCCTCGGGCACCCCCTCGGCGGCGGCTGGGATGTACAAGCCCGGCTCGACCGTGATCACCATGCCGGGCTGCAGCGGGCGGCTCGCGCCGGCGCGCGCGTAGCGACCGGCGTCGTGCACGTCGAGGCCGAGCCAGTGGCTCGTCCCGTGCATGTAGAACCGCTTGTACGCCTCGTTGGCGATCAGCGCGTCGACGTCGCCCTCGAGCAGGCCGAGCGCGACCATGCCCTCCGTGAGCCGACGCACCGCCGCCTCGTGCACCGACAAGAACCGCGCGCCGACCACCGCCGCGGCGATCGCGGCCTCCTGCGCCGCCAACACGACCTCGTAGACGCGGCGCTGAGCTTCGGAGAACCTACCGTTTACGGGGAACGTTCGCGTGACGTCTGCGGTGTAGAGCGCGAACTCGCCCCCGGCGTCGATGAGCAGCAGGTCTCCGTCACCAAGAACTGCATCGTTCTCGTGGTAGTGGAGGATGTTGGCGTTGTCTCCGCCGGCGACGATCGGGGTGTAGCCGGGCCCGTCACCCCCGCCGGCGCGGAACATGTGGGTGATCGCGGCCTCGACCTCGTACTCGTAGCGGCCGGGGCGCGCGACGCGCATCGCCGCGAGGTGGGCGTCGGTGGTGAGGGCGGCAGCCTTACGCAGCACCGCGAGCTCATCGTCGCTCTTGTGCAGGCGCAGCTCGTGGAGGAGGCGCGCGGGGGCGTGGAACGTCTCTGGGACGTCGACGCCGGAGCGGCGGGCGAGCCGCTCGGCCTTGCGGATCGATGCGCTCACCAGCGCGTCGTCTTCGGCGCTGCGCCCGAACCCGTAGTGCAGCGTGTGCACGCCGAGCAGCAAACGCGGGAGCTCCTTCTCGAGCGCCTCGATGGCGTACGCTGCGTCGGCGCCGTACCGCGCGCGCGCTCCCTCCGGTCCGGGCCGGCGGCCGGTCCAGGTCTCTTGCTCGGGATCACGCGGCTGCACGAACATGGTCAGCGGCGCTTCGCCCCGCTTGAGGAAGATCGCCGCGTCCGGGCCGGTCCAGCCGGTGAGCCAGTACAGGTCGGAGTCGGGGCGGTACCGGTACTCGCTGTCGCCGTTGCGGACGGCGTGCGGTGTTGCGAACAGCAGGACGGCCTCGCCGTCGGCGAGGCGGTCGAGCAGGGCGGCGCGGTGAAGGGCGAAGTCGGGTCGCGGCAGCATCGGGCGGTCCTCCGGCGCGGCCGTCCTCCATACCCGGGTGCGGGCCGGCTTGGTGAAGGTGCGTCGTGTTCGTTGACAGCGGGGCTCGTGCCTCCCTATGTTGCACGCCATCCAAGGGGGCTCGGTGAGCTCGTTCGAGGCGGAGTCGTTCGGTGGCCAGCGGTACGCGATGTCGGTCGAGGAGGCCCGTCAACGGCCCGAAGACCTTGTTCGTACCCTCATAGACATCGATTTGCAGACCTTCGCCGAGCCCACGTTCTCGCCGTACCTCGCGGCGGCGCTGCTCGTGCACGGCGCGGTCTACCTGCTGCGCGCACAAGACGCCGTCATCGGCACCTGTGTGTTCGCGCGCGACTGGGAGCGGCCGAGCGAGGTCGTGATGCTGACGATGGGCATCCGCCCGGGCTGGCGCGGGCGTGGGCTCGGCCAGGACTTCTTGCGGCAGGTGCTCACGCGGCTCGCCGCCAAGGGCCTGAGGTCGTGCACCGTGCTGGTCGGTGACGTGAACAAGCGGGCGATCCGGGTCTATCAAGACGTCGGGTTCGAGATCGCCGACGACGACGCCATGCGTGATCCGCGCAGCGGTGAGCGCTACGTGCGGCTGCGGTGCGTGCTCAACTCAGGCACGCCGCTCACCGCGCTCAACAGCCGGATCCGCGACGTGCCCGTCGCCGGGCCGATCTACGCGGACCCGGCGCCGGACTTCGAGCAAGGCTGAGGCCCAGCGCGCGGCGTCAGCCCGCCTGCAGCGTCTCGGCTTCGAGCAGCGCGCCCTTCAGGTACACGAACGCCTCGTCGACGTCGTCCGTGCGGTGCGCGAGATCGAGGTCCTTCTTGCTGATCGTGCCGTACTCGACCATCACGTCGAGGTCGAGCACACGATCCCAGTATGACGTTCCGAACAGGACGATGGGCAGGCGGCGCTTGATCTTGCCGGTCTGCACGAGGGTGAGGGTCTCGAACAGCTCGTCGAGCGTACCGAAGCCACCCGGGAAGATGACGAGGCCGCGGCACGGGTAGAGGAACCAGTACTTCCGCGTGAAGAAGTAATGGAACTCGAACGCGAGCTCCGGGCTGACCCAGCCGTTGACGCCCTGCTCGAACGGCAACGAGATGCCGAGCCCAGCGGTGCGGGCGCCGGCCTCGGAGGCGCCGCGGTTGGCGGCCTCCATGATGCCTGGCCCGCCGCCCGAAGTGATCGTGTAGCGCCGCTCGCCCTCAGCGCGCTGCTCGGACCACTCGGCCAGCAGGTACGCGAGCCGCTGGGCGTCGCCGTAGAAGCGGGAGAGCCTCTGGTCGGCTTCGGCCTTGTGCAGGGCCGCTGCGGCCGCCTCGTCGGCGGGGGCACGCACCACCGCGTCGCGCGCGCTCGCGAGCCGCTCGGCGGAGACGGCGTCGGGCACCGCGCGGGCAGAGCCGAAGAACACCAGGGTGTCGCGGATGCCGTACCGAAGGAACCGCTGCCGGGTCTCCTCGTACTCGCAGAGGAT
This sequence comes from uncultured Pseudomonadota bacterium, assembly GCA_903897935.1. Lineage (GTDB taxonomy): Bacteria > Myxococcota_A > UBA796 > UBA796 > CAIUDO01. The sequence continues at coordinate 2,736 of CAIUDO010000519.1, read as the reverse complement.
CCGGATGTGCCGCGCCGACGGCGAGTTCAGGAACTCGCTGTTCTTGTAGGCTTTGGGCGGTTGGAAAGGCAAGTCGGTCACGCGTCCTCCGGTGAGCCGGTCCTGCTATTCGGCGAATGTCGCGAGACGCAACCTGCGCCGCTCTTGCGCGAGACGGATCGAACGATACGAGACAGCTGCCTTGGAGGTCCGGATGCGCTTCGCTGCACTTGGAATCGCGATCCTCTCGCTGAGCGCCTGCATCGTTTATGACGACCGAAACGCTGGGTACACCAACGGCGGCTCCCCGCGCCCCGACGGTGGGACCGAGGCCCCCGTCCCGCCATCGGAGGCGTTCTGGCTGGTGCCTGACGCGGCTGTCGCGGGCGACACGGTGATCGTGTCGTTGTACTCGAACGGCCAGACCAGCCTCGACGAGCTCACGTCGCTCACGTTCATCGGCCAGGGCGGGATCGACGTCATCGCCACCTCGTCGCGCGGCCAGTGGGAGCACCTGCTCACCGTGCAGGTCCCGCCCGAGACGGCGACCGGCACCTTCGACCTGATGTTGGAGTTCGAGAGCGGGGACGTCGCGTGGCGTCCGATGGCGTTCCTCGTCACCGGGCTGGCGACCGACACCGACACCGACACCGACACCGGGGCGGACACGGGCACCGAGACCGACACGGACACCGACACGGACTCGGATACCGACACCGACACCGACACCGACTCGGACAGCGATACGGACACGGGGACCGAGGACGACACCGGCGGCGTCGACACCGAAGTGGGCGACACCGGAGCGGGTGACACCGGCGCGTGACGGGTACGGCGCGGCGTCGGTCGCGCCGCGCCGTCGCGCTCCACGAGCCGCCGTTCCTACGGAGCGCGCGGGTTCAGGCGTTCTTTATGGGAGGCGCCAGCCGAAGCCCCCGTACGCCGTGACGATGCGCGAGCCCTCCCACACGGTTCCGTCGTCGCGGGTCGCCGTGGGCGGCAGGCCGTACGCGGCGCTCGCGAACAGCTCGGAGCCCGCTCCCAGCGGGATCTGCGCGGTGCCGCCGACGTTCATGTGGTACGGGAACGTGTAGCCGGCGGTGACCTGCACCCACCGGAGGCCGGCCGCGAACCTGGGCTGGACCCGCACGCGCGTGGACCCGTCGCCGGTGAGCGCCACGTGCCCGTCGCCGGTCGGCAGCAGGGCGTCGACCCCGACGCCGAACCGCAGCACCCGCACGACGTCGAGGTCTACCCCGAGCCCACCGACCCCCGACGACGCGTTTACCGTCGCGAACGTGGGCTCTTGGTTGCTCGGGTCCTGCAGGTAGAAGTCGTTGCTGTTGAGCCAGCCCCAGCCGAGGTGGGTCCAGCCGGTCACTTCGACCGCGCCCGCCGGCTCGTCCTCGCGGGGGGCCGCGAGCTTGAGCTGCTCCACGAGCACCTGGCCCGTCTGCGAGAGCTTCCACACCGCGGCCACCTGCGGGGACAGCGCGCGGGCGAGCCACACCTCGCCGCCGAGCGCCTCGACCGCCTTGGCGAGCCACGGCGGCAGTGGGCCTGGGGGCTCTTCCCCAGCCTCGAACGCCGCCATCCACGTATCCCACTCCGCGGTGTCGACCGGGAGGTCCAGGGGCTTGCGCTCCGCCGGGCCGACGCGGACGTCGTACCGGCCGATGATGAAGTCCTCGAGCGACACGTGCACGAAGTGGCGCCCCGGCGGGACCGCGACGGTCCCGGTGGCGTCGAGCGTCACGGGGGCGCCGTCGAGCACGACGCGGGCGCCGGCAGGCAGTCCTTCGAGGGCGAGCCGGGCCGGCAGCGCCCCGGCGACCAGCCGCTGCACGTCGCCGTACGCGATCCGCTGCGGGGCTTCGGCGATCTCATAGGGCGTGATCTCCCGCGTCGGCGCGATCGCGACCGCGTCCACCCAGGGGGCCTCCACGACGGTCTCGTTGACGGTCGCTCGGTAGGCGGCGGCCCGCTCGTCGGACGCGAGCGACGATCCGAAGAAACGATCGACCGCGAAGCCCTGGTAGGCCAGGGACGCGAACAGCGCGTCGCGGTCCTTGTCGTCGCGGATCAAGGTGACGCCTTGGATGGCGGCGCCGAGGTCTTCCATGATGATCAGCTCACCGTCGAGCCGTGTCTCGTAGGCGCGCACCTTGGCGAGGGTCGACGCGAGGGCAGCGTAGGCGGCGTCGTCCGCGGCGTCGGTGTCGTACGGGGCGCTCATCAGGTCCATCGGACCGAGCGGGGGCCGTGTGGCGCCCGCCGTGGCCCCGAGGCGCTCGGCGAGCCCTGGGTCGGCGGCGTTCATCCAGACGATCTCGGCCGCTGACGCGGAGTTAGCGAACCATAAGGCGATCAAGGGCACGACAGGGCTCCGTCGGTCGCGGTGCAGTAGACCTCCCGCGGCTTGTCGATGTTTGCCGTTCCGGTGAGGGTACGATCGAGCATCACCGCGGTGACGCGGCAGGTGCCCGCGGGGAAGTCGGTGATTCGGGCCGACGTCGAGCCGGCCGCCGTCCGGTCGCCGCAGGTGACCTGCATCGACGAGGCGTCGCGCACCACCACCATCGCGCGGCTGACCGTCGGACCCGCGGCGACCGGCGCGACGGGCTCCGCTTCGACCGGCGGCGCTTTCGCGGCGCTCGGGCGCGGCGGCGCGACCGGGGGCAGGGGATCGGGGCGGATCGGCTCGGATGGGGGCTCGGGCGCCACCTCCGGGGGCGGCGCGGCCGGGACGGGGGCGGC
>CAIUDO010000518.1 GCA_903897935.1 uncultured Pseudomonadota bacterium | reverse complement strand
TCCCCGCCTCCGGCGCCGCGCCCCGCGCCTGCGCCGGTCTCGCGGCCCGCACCGGCCCCCGCCCCCGCCCCGGTCGCGGTCGCCAAGGTCACGCCGCCGCCTCCGGTCGTGTCGGTGCCGTTGCCCGAGCCGCCGGCCCCGGCGGTGCCGACCGACCTCGCGGTGCACCGAGAAGCAGCGGGGCAAGGTCGGCTCTCCGCGTCCACCCGATCCGAGCTCGAAGCCGTGCCCGTGTACGATCCGACGTTCGAGCAGGCGCGCACCTACCTGTACGAAGACGCGAAGGCGCGCGGGGATCTCGCGGCGCGTAAGCGTCACCTGGACGCGTTGTTCGAGCTCTCCGAGAACGCGTACGACCCAGCCTTGCTCGCTGAGCGCGGCGCGCTCGACATTGCGCGCGGCGACTACGAGAGCGCTCTCGCGAACGCGTCGTTGGCCGAGCGTTACTGGGCGAGGCTGCCCTCCGACCTCGTGTTCACGCGCAAGGCGATGATCCACGAGACCCAGGCCGCCGCGTGGCAGGCCATCTTCTACCGCTCGGCCGGCGACGACGCCGACGCGCTCAATCAGGCGATCCGGGCCTGGGAGCGCTATCAGCAGCACGTCGCCGCAGGATCACGCTCCGACCTCGTCAAGCGCGCCGACGCTCAGCTCGCGAGCCTCGGCGACGTACAGGCTCGACTCCAATGAAGCGCCTCACCCTGTTGCTGTTGCTCGTGTCCCCGGCGGCGGCGTGGGCTGCGAAGCCTGCGATCAGCGGTCAGGTCGTCGATCGGAACGGTGAGCCCGTGAGTCGGGCGGTCATCAGCCTCGCGCCCGGCGGCGTGCGCATCGTCACCGACGCCGAGGGTCGGTTCCTCATCGACTACCTGCGCGACGAGTCGGGCGACCGGGTGCGCCTGAAGAAGCGCGTCGAGTACGCGGTCGAGGTGTTCAAGCCAGGCTTTCACATCGTCGAGCGCACCATGTTCTACGAGCGCGGCGTCGCGCTCATGGACCAGGTCGTGCTCGTCGAGGAGACGGTCGCCGTGACGGACGACCGCGCGCGCCTCGATCCGACGCTCTACGGCGCGACCGGCGCGTCCGAAGGTGCCGCCTACGAGGGGCAATGATCGGCCTGTTCGGGTCGCTCGCCGCCGCTCTGGTGGGGTGCACGCCCGCCCCCGACGAGGGGCCCTCCCCAGAGTCCTGGATCGCTGCGATCGCGCTTGACCCCAAAGTCTTCGAGGGGGCCGTCAAGGGTGAACGCGACGCGTGGGTCGCGCTGCACGCGCACGACGCCGCCGGCGCCTACGCGCTCGCCGCCGACCCCGACCTCGACGCGCGCGCCGCGTGGAGCATGGCCGCGGTCCACACCGATCTCGCGTTCGTCTCCGCGGCAGCGTGGGCCGAGCTCGCCAGCCGGTGGACCGGCCGGGCGTCGGCTCCCTCGGCGGATCACCCGTTCTGGGCGCTGGTTCGCTCCGCGGCGGCGTGCGCGCCCACCGACGGCCGCCCCCCGGAGATCGATGGTTCGACGGGTCACCCGCTCGAGCCGCGGCGCGCCGCGCACGAGCGCGCGTGGGCCGGAGACCTCGACGGCCTGGCCGCGTTGGCGGGCGCACCCCTGGCGCCCGGCGTCGACGGGCGCACCTTCTACGACCCGTGCGTCGACGCGTCGTTGGCCGCGGGCTGGCTTCGTCGCGCGTCCGACGCGCTGGGGGGACCGCTGCCAGCCTCCGCGGAGGCGCGATGGGGCGCCGACGACGCCCCGTGGAGCGGGAGGCTGTTCGCGCCGTGGGCGTCGCCATCCGCGCTCACCCACGATCTTGCGAAGGCGCCCTGGAACGAGGTCGGCGCCATCG
>CAIUDO010000517.1 GCA_903897935.1 uncultured Pseudomonadota bacterium | reverse complement strand
GGCCGTCCTGCTGGGCGACGACGCTCTCGGGCAAGAAGCCCGCGTCGGTCGAGATGCGCGCGACGTAGGTGATCGGGTCGCCGTCCTCGTCGGTCGAGCCCGTCGCGGAGAAGAGCAGGTCGGCGTTCTCGGCCAAGACCGCGCCTTCGAGGGGGGCGAGGAGCTCGGGCTGCGTCGGGGGGGCGTTGACGGAGTTGTAGAAGAAGGTGGACAGGGGGCTCCAGTCCGAGGCGACGATCTGGTTGTTGGTCGCGCGGACTTGCCAGGTGTACTCGGTGTTCTCGTCGAAGGGCCGAGGGCTGGTCCAGGTGATGCGGTCTTGGTTGCCGATGGCGATCAGGCCCACGGCGCCGCTGTGGAAGGTGTCGCCAGGGGCGAAGACCTTGATCTCGTAGGAGATGGGGTCGCCCTCGGGGTCCACGGAGGTCTGGAAGACGAAGTTGGGGTTCTGGCGCACTTGGCCCGTGGGCTCCAAGGTCGTCGGGACGCCAGGGGCCTCGTTGATGACCGAGTAGGTGAAGTAGGCGATGTTGGTCCAGGCGCTGTAGCCTGGGCCGTCGGTGGCGCGGACGCGCCAGTAGTAGCGACCGTTCTCGTTGAGGGGGACGTCGATGTTGACGCTGGTGCGGTTGACGCCTTGGGGCACCTCGCGCCACGTCCGAAGCAGGGTCGCCAGCTGGGCGTCGGCGTAGAGCTCAAAGATGTAGGAGATGGGGTCGCCGTCGGGGTCGTTGGCGTTGTTGACCACCAGCGCGATGGGGGGCAGGCGCGTCACGACGGAGCCCGAGAAGGGGTCGTTGATGCTCGGCGCGGTCGGCGCGTTGCTCACGCGCGGGTTCTTGCCGTCCACGCACTCTTGGGCGTTGGTGAGGCCGTCGCCGTCGGTGTCGAGCGGGCCGTCGTTGGGGTCGTCGGGGTCGAGCCCGTACTGGACCTCGCAGTCGTCCACGGCACCGTCGTTGTCGCGGTCTTGGACGCCGACCAGCAAGGTGTACTGGTGGGTGTAGGTCCCGCCGTCCTCGTCGTCGAGGCGGACGCGCACGGTGTAGCGCTGGAGGTCATGCTCGGGCAGCGGGGTGTAGGTCACGAGCCCCGTCGTGGGGTTGACCTGCATCCCCGTCGGGCCTTCGAGGAAGGTGTAGGTGATGGTGTCTTGCCCAGGGTCGTAGCCGACGATCTGGTAGCTGTAGAGCTGCTCCAGCGGGGCGGTGAGGAGGGGCTGGCTGCGGACCGAGGGGGCGACGTTGAGGACCGTGGCCGTGACCGTGTCGGTGCCTGTCCCGCCGTCGTCGTCGGTGACGGTGTAGGCGACGGTGAAGGTGCCTTGGTCGGGGTAGGTGTGGGTGCCGCCGCCCGACTGGCCGTCGCCGTAGTTCCAGACCTGGGTGTGGGTGTCCAGCGTGCCAGGGTCGGTGTAGGTGCCCGTGAAGGTGTAGGAGGCGCCCTCGTCGATGGTGCGGTTGTTGCCCGCGTCGGCGGTGGGGGCGACGTTGAGGACCGTGAAGACGGCGGTGTCGTCGTCCGACAGCTGGCCGTCCGAGACGGTGAAGCTGGCGTTGAAGGTGCCGTCGTCCGCGTAGGCCTAGGTCTCGACGCGGTTGGTGCGCGTCGTGCCGTTGCCGAAGTTCCAGACGTAGGTGAAGGTCGCCCCAGGGCCTGGGTCGGTGTAGGCGCCCGTGGCCGTGAAGGTCTGGCCCTCGTTGACGGTCTGGTCGTCGCCCGCGTTGGCGGTGGGGGGCAGGTTGTTGACCTGCACGGTGGCGGCCTGCGTCACGACGTTGAAGCCGTCCGACACGGACACCGACACGTTGAAGCTCCCGTAGCGGGGCCAGACGTAGGTCACGCTCTGGCCCTGGGCGGTGTCGCCCGTCCCGAAGGTCCAGGTGTAGGTCAGCGGGTCGCCGTCGGGGTCTTGGGCTTGGACCGAGAAGGCCGAGGTCTCGCCCTCGTTGGCCGTGGTCGGGGCGTTGAGGGCGGTGATGGTGGGCGGCTGGGTGACGTTGACGACGGTGATCTGGACGGTCTCGGTCTCGGTGGCCCCGCCGCTGTCCGTGGCGCGGAAGGTCAACAGGTAGTCGCCCGCTTGGTCAAAGTCGGGCGTCCACTCAAACTCGCCCGTCTGGGCGTCGAAGGTCGCGCCGCGCGGGAGCCCCTCGACCGCCAGGGCCAGGGCGCCGTCCTCGGGGTCGTCGGCGCT
>CAIUDO010000516.1 GCA_903897935.1 uncultured Pseudomonadota bacterium | reverse complement strand
TCGACGTGGACCTCGACCCGCACGTACGGCTGGTCGACGCGCGGATCGCCGCCCCGCCACGCCACCTGCGCCACGCTGCTCACGCGGCTGTACGTGGCGCTGGCGTCCGCTAGCACCCCGTCGGCCGTCCAGAGCAGGCCTTCGGACAACGGCACGACCTCACCGGCGTCTGGTGTGTCGACCGGCGCCGCCCCGGCGGGCCGAACCGACGCCCCGGGGAGCGGCGCGTAGTAGCCCCAAGGATCGGGGTCTTCGTGCCGCTTGCCCTCCAGCACCTCGCCGACCGTCGCCGCGAGGGCCTCGGACAAGTGCTCGCCGATGAGCGGCCCGTAGAGCGTCTGACCGAGGTCATCTCCGCCGCGGAGCCAGTCCTCGACGACCATCAGGTGCCCCACGTCCGCCCCCATCGGCCCGAACGCGACGATGTGGTCGGCGCGCACCACCTCGCCGGCCCGCCGCACGAACGCCTGCTCGAGCGGCTGGCTGATCGCGCCGGGGAGCCCCCCGAAGACCACCGTTCCGAGCTCCGATACGCCGCTCTGGTGGATCACCACCCCGTCGAGGCGCACGGCGCCGATCGGCGACTTCAGGCTCTCGACCAGCGGCAGGGTCGGCGAGGGCAGGCCCGCACGCTCGGTGAGCGAGGGCAAGCGATCTTCGATGCTCGCGCACTGCGGGAACGGCGCCGGCTCCGCGAGCGGCGGCGACCCTGCGGCGAGCGCCCCACACCACGCGCCCGACGGCGCCGCGAACTCCTCCATCGCGCCGATGAGCGCGCCGTTGCGGTCGAACAGCAGCCCGTCCTGCGCGCCGTCCCCGTACCGCCAGTCGACCGTGCCGCCGCGCACCACCCGCACGTCCGACCACCCGTGCCACGCCGCGCGCGTGACGCCCTCGAGCACGAACGGGACGTCGAGCGTCGCCGTGTCGGACCACACCCGCGCCAACGACGCCGAGGCCGCCTCGGCCAGCAGATCGAGCGCGGCCACCCCGCTCAACGACGCTTCGACGCCGGAGGTGACGGTGGGGACGTGCACCGCGACCGGCACCACCGCGCGGTCTTCGAACCGCGCCTCGACCGCGGCCGACAGGTCGCCCGACACCAGCCCGACCGCGACCGGCACCACCCGCGACGGCAGGGGCGCGAACAACACCGCGGCGATCGGCGCCCCATCGACGCTGTCGACGCGCAGCACCGTGGCCCCGCGCGGCGCCCCGCCGAGCGGCTCGTCAGAGAACGTGACGTCGAGCGCGTCGTTCTCGGGCCGACTGTCGACGATCGAGCCTTCGCCCCACCCGGGGTCGACCGCGACCCCGATCGAGGCCGGGCCGCGCGCGCGCCACGCGGCGACGGCGACGTCGCGCACCGACGCCTCGACCCGCCGCGCCCGCTCGGCGTCGCCGACCTCCAGCCACGGCGCGCGCGCCAGGGTGGGCACCGCGCCGCCGACCCCGTGCGCGGTCCCGCTCGCGACCACCATCACCGAGAACGGGAGATCGGCGCCCTCGTCTACCAGCGCGGCCTCAGCGGCGGCGCCCCACTCCGGCGCCGGCGACGACGCGTCGACCTTCACGAGCAAGAACCCGAAGTCCCCGTTGTCCAGCCAGACGGCGCGCGCGCGCAGCGCCCCGGCGGCGCCGGTGGACGCCGGCAGCGACCCGCCCCAGTCGAGCGGCACCTCCGCCTGTGGATCCGCCCACACGGACCGGGACGCGTCTCCGGCGAGCGGCCCGACCCACGGCACGTCGAGGTCGACGACGGCCGCGCCGGCCATCGGCGCCCCCGGCGCAAGCTCGGGCATGGTGGCGGTGAACGGCGCGCACGCCAGCACGACGGTCAGGAGCATGCGGCGTCATAATCGGGCCTCCAGGACCCTGCCGCCGCCGTCGGCGCAAAGGGACCGAGCCTCCCGGGTTCGCGCCTTGACGGGATCCGAATGATCCCCTAATGGCCCCGGCGATGGAGGGATTGACATGAACACGCTCGCCGTAGTGGCCTTGTTCGTCGGGTGCGGTGATAAGCCGGAAGAGACCGGTTCAACCCGAACTTCGGGCGACCCATTCCTGTTCGTGACGGACGAGATCATCGGCGACGCGTCGTGCTACACGCCGGGCGACCCGTGGCTCACCCAAGCGCCCGATCCGGCCAAGCAGGTGTCCCTACCCGCGACGGTGGACCTCGAAGACTTCGAAGACGGCTGCTGCGTGCCGGACGTGAACGCCGACGTGTGGTTGTCGGACGACGCGAACACCACGGCGGACCTCACGAGCCTCGTCTCCGGGGCCGACGGCAAGATCACCGGGCTCGAGCTGCCCGCGTGCACGCCGATCACCTACCGGACGTGGACGGATCCCGCGCTCGACGCCACCAAGGACACCTACGAGGCGCATCAGGTCTCCGCCGACGACGGCACCGGCTCGGTGGTCACCCAGTTCAACTCGGTGTCCGCGACCACGTACGACGTCGTCGCCGCGGTGCTCGGCGTGAGCATCGACGCGGACCGCAGCATCATCGCCGGGACCGTCTACGGCTGCGACGAGGAGCCGATCGAGGCCGCGCAGGTCATCGTCGTCGACGACGCCGGCAACCGCCCCGACGGCCTCGTCATCCACTACATGGTCGACGAGTTCCCGGACCGCGACCAGCCGTGGACCAGCGAAGACGGCCTGTGGGTCGCGCTCGACGTGCCGGCCGGCGACTGGACCATCGAGGCGTGGGGCGTCGTGGGCGGCACGCTGCAGCAGATCGGCGCCACGAAGCTGCGCGCCGAGGCCGACAGCATCAACATCTCCAACATCTACGTCGGGTATGGCGACGGGGTCAAGTACCCCGACGCGTGCCTCGCCAACTGATCCGCGCGCGGCCGTCGCCCGGGAGCCCGCTCATGTCGTCGTTTGTTGCCGTGTTGTGGGCGTGGAGCGCGATGGCCGCCGATCCGGCGCCCACCCCGCCTCCGGTCGAGGGCCCGTCCACCGAGGCGTTGCAGGCCGAGATTCAGGCGCTCCGGCGCCAGATCGAGGTGCTCACGGTGCGCTCCGGGGGCGCCGCCGCGCTCGCCGAGGGCCACGAAGCGGAGCTCGCCGCGCTCGAAGCGGAGCTGGCCGCGCTGCGCGCCGACCTCGCCGCCGTCAGCGCCGCGTCGATCGTCGAGGAGAACCTCACGTTCGACCTCGAGGGCGACTTCCGGACCCGTGCCTACGCGTTCCCCAACTTGTTCCTCGATCAAGACGGGGGCGCTCGCTACATGCAGAGCCGCCTCCGCTTGCGGCCGATCGTCTCTTACAAGGACCTGGCCAAGGTCGTGGTGCAGGTCGACGCGATGGAGGACGTGGTGTGGGGCGACAACGCGTCGCTCGCGTCCACGTCGCTGTTCGCCGGCGATCCGTCGTACACCGGGGTGACGGGCACCGAGGTGCCGTCCATCCAGCTCACGCGGGCGTGGATGGAGGCCCGCGTTCCGGTCGGCGTCATCCGAGCCGGCCGCCAAGAGAGCCACTGGGGCCTCGGCTTGCTCGCGAACGACGGCCTCGGCTTCGACGACACCTTCGGCGAGAACCACTACAACACCACGTTCGACCGCGTGTTGTTCGCCACCCGGCCGGTCGCGATCGCGCAGGCCGCGATGGGCAAGAACGACTCGGACGTCCCGTTCTACCTCGTGTTCGCGGTAGACCGGCTCGTCGAGGACCCGCTGTTCCAGTACTACGGGTTCAAGTGTGAGGCGGGCGTGCTGGAGTCCGACCCGGACTACAACCCCGACTGCGACACCGACGGCGACGGCGTGACCGACGTCGACCACAGCTTCGTGGACGAGTCCCGCACCGGCGACCAGCGCACGCAGGACTGGTGGGCCGACTCCGAGGACGACGTCGTCGAGCTCGTCTGGGCCGCGATCTACCGCGGGCAGGACATCCACTACCTCGGGGGTCCCGGCGACTTCACCTTCGGGACCTACTTCATCAACCGGTACCAGAACGAGACGGACTCGAACGTCTGGATCGTCGACGCGTACCTCGACGCGAAGTGGCGCTCGCTGGTGGTTCAGTTCGAGGGCCTCGGCATCTTCGGCGGCACGTCGGCGATCGCGCTGCAAGGCAGCTACGACCCAACGGACGACACCGACCCGCTCGCCAAGACCGCGAACATCTGGGGGTACGTCGGACGGGTCGGCTACCAGCGCGCCGACTGGTCCGCCTGGATGGAGCACGGCTACGCGTCAGGCGACAACTACACGGCGGACGCCGACTTTACGGGCCGCCCGCTCGCGCCCGACCACAACGTCGGCCTGATCATGTACGAAGAGGTCATCGCGCGCGTCACGGCCCAGCTGTGGAGCGAAGGCGCCGCGGGATTGTGGAGCCAGGGCGGCGTCTACAACAGCCGGTACTTCTTCCCCAACGTGCGGTACTCGCCGATCGACAACTGGGACGTCATCCTCGCCGGCCTCGTCGCGTTCCCGGACAAGCCGGACGGCGCCATCATCCGGTGCAAAGACGGCGACAACGTCGACTGTGCGCAGTACGACGCCACGTCGGCCATGCTCGGGTGGGAGATCGACGCCGCGCTCAAGCACCGGTGGCACGAGCACGTGTTGTTCTCGCTCGAGTCCGGCTTCGCCCACGCCACCGACCGCCTGCCGCTCGAACAAGCCGGCCTGAACCCGGAGGGCAACTTCTTCACCCTCCAGTCTCGGCTGGCGTACGAGTTCTAGCGTGCGCCTCACCCGGCGCGGGGTGGTCGGCGGCGCAGTGGCGGCCGCCGCGGTCGGGTGTCGGCCCGAGAGCGACCGCCCGAACGTCTTGTTCGTGTTCCCGGACCAGCTACGCGCCCGCGCGCTGTCGGACATGGCCGCCGCCGGGTACGCGTTGCCCGCGTTCTTGCGCCTCGCCGAGGAGGGGGCGGAGCTGACCCAGGCCCTGTGCAGCAACCCGCTGTGCAGCCCCGCCCGCTCCACGCTGCTCACCGGGCTGTACCCGTCACTCAACACAGTCACGAGCGTCACCACGCCGCTCCCGCTGGCCGTGCCGTGCATCTCGGAGGTGCTGTCCGCGGCCGGCTGGTCCACGGGCTTCCTCGGCAAGTGGCACCTCGACGGCGAGTCCACGTTCGTGCCGCCGGGCCCGCGGCGCCGCGGGTTTCAGGAGTTCGTCGGCTTCAACCGTAACGGGCACACCTTCATCGGGTCGGTCTTTTATCGGGACGACCCGACGCCGCTCCACCCGGACCCCCCAGACACCTACGAGCCGATCTACCAGACCGACCACGCGATCGACTTCCTCGAGCGCAACCGCGAGCTCCCCTTCTACCTGATGATCGGCTACCAGCCCCCCCACAACCCAGAGGCGGGCGAGCTGGAGATCGGGGACTGGGGGGGTCAGATCCCCCAGGAGTGGATGGACGCCGTCGACCCGTCGACCCTACCGCTGCTCACCAACGTCCCGGTCAGCCACCGCGAGAAGGCGCTCGCGTTCCTGCATGGGTACTACGCCGCGATCTTGTCGATCGACCACGAGATCGGCCGCCTGCTCGACGCGCTCGATCGGCTCGGCCTCGCCGAGCGCACCATCGTCGTCGTCACCTCGGATCATGGTGAGCTCGGGGGGTCCCACGGCGCGTTCGGCAAGGAGGAGCCCTTCGACGAGTCGGTGCGGGTGCCGTTGTACGTGCGGTGGCCGGGCCGGATCGCGCCGACACGGTACGACGGCCCGGTCAACCACGCAGATCTGGTGCCCACGTTGTTGTCCATGCTGGGCGGGCCCCCGCTCTACACCCACGGGCGCGACCTCTCGGGGCTGCTCGTCAACGGAGACCCGGTCCCCGAGGGGGTCGGCTACGTGCAGTGCAGCGTGTCGACGGACGAGGCGTGGCACATGGTCCGCTCGGACCGGTATGTGTGGGTCGAGCGCGCCGACGGTCGGGTGTCCTTGTACGACCGAGACGTCGATCCCGCCGAACAGACGGACCTCTCTGACGAACCGTCGCTGCAGGGGGTGCGCGACGCGCTCGCGACGAGCCTGGCGGCGTTCCGCGCGCGGACGGCGTCGTGGGGCTGATCGGGCTCCTGCTCGCGTGCGCGCCCGACCCGCCCGAGTGCGGCTTCGACCCGGGTCCGATCTTCTGGTGCGAGGGGCCGGGCACGGTCACCCTCGACGTGGTCACCGGGCGCGGAGACACCCGGCAGGCCACCGGCGACGGCCGCGCGGCGGTGTGGTTGTTGCCCCCCAGCGCGCCGTTGTCGTTCCAGGTCACCACGGAGGACGGGGCGTCGAGCGGGTACACCTCCGTGCCCCCCACCCCACCGTGGGCGGACCTCCAGGCGACCGCGGAGGGCGACGCCGGCGGGCTGTCGTACCTGCTCACCAACGTGTGCGATCAGGCCGCGACCGTCGTCTGGGTCGACTCGCTCGGCGTCACGCACTGGGCCCTCGACCTCGTCCCCTATGGCGCCGAGGGGCTGTACGCCTACCACTGGACCCGAGCCGGCACGCTGCTCGCCGCGATCACCCCCACCACCGTCGTCGAGGTCGACCCCCTGGGCGTCGAGGTGGGGCGCTGGGACGTCACCTGGGACGGGTACCTGCACCACGACGTCGGCGAGACGGACGCTGGGCTGCTGCTGCTCACCGCGTGGGCGGTCGACGGCGTCATCGACGATCGCGTCACCGAGCTGTCGCGGGACGGGCAGGTGCTCCGGTACGTCGACGCGAGCGCCTTGATCGACGGGCCCACCGCGTCCGCCGGCAACCTGCCCGACGCGTTCTGGTCGTGGGCGTTCCCGGGGGCCGTCTCGGCGACCCACACCAACAGCGCGCGCGCCTTGCCGGACGGCCGCTGGTTGATGTCCTGGCGCCAGGCCAACGCGATCGTCGCCGTCGATCCCGACGCGCCGCTGGTCGACCCCTGGATCGTCGAGGGTGAAGACGGGCCGGGCCTGGAGCCGACCGTGTCGGGTGTGGTGCCGTTCGCGTACCCGCACGGCGCGACCGCTGGGGACGACGGCGTCGTGTGGCTGCTCGACAACGGGCGCGGCGTCGACAGCGAGGTCGTGGGGCTCGTCGACGATGACGGCGTGATCGAGGAGATCGCGCGGGTGCCGTTGGGGCGCGCGTGCCCGGAGTCAGGGGGCGTGTGGCCGGTCGGGGACGGCTCGTTCGTCGCGACGTGCGCGCGCGAGAAGCAGGCGCTGCGGGTGCTGCCAGGGGGTGACGGGCCGGTGTGGGCGCTGACGTCGGGCTGTGTCGCCCCCGAGCCGTCGCCCGCGACGCCCGACGCGATCCCGAGGTTCGTGCCCGGGGACCCGCTCGCCCCTCATGAGGCAGGGGATCGCGCACGCGTGCGCACGGGTGCAGCACCGAGGGTGCGCGGCGACCGCACGCATGTGGAATAGACGAGGTTCTAGCGTGTGCGACGATCCGCCGCGCGCCCGCATCGCCGGTCGACGCTACGCGTCCGGGGTCCGCGACAGCCGCGGCACTGCGAGGAGCACCCATGAATCAGAAGCTCACGAGCGTCTTCGTGGCCGCGTTGTTGGCGTCCGCGTGCGACCGATCCGAGGAGTCCGCCCCGGCGACCACCGATACGAACCCCCCTAGCGAGGAGACGGAGACGCCGCCGGGGACCGAGCCCGCCGAAGACGTCGATCGGGACGGCTTCATGGTCGCAGACGGTGACTGCAACGACTTCAACAACATGGCCTACCCTGGCGCGCGTGAGCGCAGCTTCGATAGCTTCGACGCCAACTGTGACGGCGAAGACAACCCGACGATCGGCGAAGAGCGGTACGACGCGGCGCTCGCCGCCATGGACGACGACGGCGACGGCGAGATCTCCCTCGAGGAGTTCACCGCGGCATGCACCGAGAGCGCGCACGTGTTCGGCGACGCCCAGCCCGGCGTCGTGCACACCCAGGCCACCTGCGGGGGGACCAACCTGTGCCGGGGCTTCGTGCTGCACCCGTGGAACGCGTTCTACGAGCACGATTGCCGCGGCCTGAACGAGTGCGCGGGCTGGAGCTGTGTGGAGACCGCCCCCAGCCAGGGGCGCACCGGCGCGGACGTGTTCGTGGCGGCGTCGTGCGACTGGTGCCACTCGGGCGACGCGAAGGACGCGTTCCACGTGCAGGTGCCGCCAACGGAAGACGTCGCCGCGTGGCTCGAGGCGTTCCCGACGCACCCCGACGAGCGCTTCCTCGCGATGATCGCCTTCGGGAGCCGCGGGATCAGCCCCGGCAACGTCGCAGGATCGAACATGCCGGCGTACTACGACCGCCTGTCGCGTGAGGAGATGCTGGCGGTGATCGCCTACGTCCGGACGCGCACGCTCGAGGGCGGTCACTGGGCGTGGGGCGACGAGGGCGCGGAGCACCATTGACGGTCCCCCGCGACGCCCTCGGGCTCGGGCTGCGCCCCGACCACTACGCGGCCCTGCGCAAGGGCGCGCCGGTCGGGTTCCTCGAGGTGCTCGTCGAGAACCACGTGGGGCGGTCCGAGCTGCCGCGGCGTCGCCTGGACGAGCTCGCGGGGCGCTACCCGATGGTCGGCCACGGCGTCTCGCTCGACGTGCTCGGGACGGACCCGCTCGACCACGCGCACCTCCGGGCCGTACGTGCGCTGGTCGCGCGCTACGCGATGCCGTGGATGACCGATCACCTCTGCTTCAGCCGGTCCGAGGGGCTCGCCCACCACGACCTGCTGCCGTGCCCGAACGTCGCCGAGCTCGTCCCGTACGCGGCCGCGCGGATCCGGGCGATCCAGGCGGCGATCGGGGTGCCATTCGGCGTCGAGAACGTCAGCGCCTACCTCGCGTGGGCGCGCGACGACCTCCCAGAGTGGGCGTTCCTGCGGCGCGTCGCCGAGCAGGCCGACTGCGGGCTGCTGCTCGACGTCAACAACATCTGGGTGTCGGCGCACAACCTTGGCTTCGACCCGTACGACTACCTCGACGCCGTCCCGTGGCCCCGCGTGCTCCAGGTCCACGTCGCCGGGCACCGCGCCCGCCCCGACGGGCTGCTGCACGACACCCACGACCAGCCGGTCTGCGACGAAGTGTGGGCGTTGTACGCCGAGGCGTGGCGGCGCGGCGGCCCGTTCCCGACCGTGCTCGAGTGGGACGCCGAGATCCCGGCGCTCGACGTCGCGCTGGCCACGCTCGCGCGCGCGGCCGAGGTGCGCGCGTGACGCCGCCCGACTGGCTCGTGGCGCTGCAGGCGGACTTCGGGCGTATGTTGCGGACTCCGCTCGACGTGTCGTCGGGGACGTTCGCCGCGCGGCCCGAGGCGGCCGATCCGGTGCGGGCGGGGGTCCGCGCCGACCTCTCGGTCTCCGGCGTCACGCTGTACCAGGAGCAGTACGCCATGCGGCTGTTCGCGGCGGCTCAGGACGGCTGGCCGCGGCTCGTGCGGGCGATCGGCCCGTGGGCGTTCAACCAGCTCGTCGCCGAGCACCTCGTCGCGTCGCCCCCTCGCTCGCACGACCTCGCCGACGTGGCCGACGGCATCGACGTCCTCGCGCTGCGCCGCCTCGACGACGGCGCCGCGGCGTGGCCGGTCGAGCCGGCACTGCTTCGGGAGGCGATCGCCTTCGACCGCGCCGAGCGGGACGCGTTCGTCGCCCCGTGGCGCCCGTGGGCGCCCGCCGCCGAGGAGCTCGCC
>CAIUDO010000515.1 GCA_903897935.1 uncultured Pseudomonadota bacterium | reverse complement strand
GGTTCACGCTCGAAGCCGTCCCGTGGTTCACGCCCGCGGGCGTGCTCACCGCGGGAGGGGGGCACCGTCCCGCGGAACACGCCGCCCACGGGGGCGACCACGCGACGTCGCACCATCGGTTCGACGACGCCGAGCGGTGGGCGGCGGTGTTCGACGATCCCGCGCGCGACGCGTGGCAGCAGCCCGACGCCCTGATCGCGGCGCTCGACCTGCCGAAGAAGGCGGTCGTCGCCGACATCGGCGCTGGCACCGGGTACTTCAACCAGCGCCTCGCGGACGCCGTCGGCAAGAAGGGGCGGGTCATCGCGGTCGACGTCGAGCCGAACCTGGTCGGTCACATGGCCCTGCGCGCGCTGCGTGAACAGACCTGGCAGGTCGAGCCCCGGCTGGGTGGCTTCGACGATCCGGGCTTGAAGCCCGACGAGGTCGACGTGGTGCTGCTCGTCGACACCTACCACCACATCGACGGTCGTATCGACTACTTCACCCGGTTGGCGTCGACGATCCGGCCAGGGGGCACCCTGGTGGTCGTCGACTTCAAGGCGGGCGAGCAGCCGGTCGGGCCGCCGCCGGACCACAAGGTGCCGCCGGAGCAGGTGCAGGCGGAGCTGGCGAGCGCCGGGTATGTCCTGTCGGCGGATCTCGACGTGCTCCCGTACCAGTTCGTACACGTGTACACGGCGCCGTAGCCGCGGTCAGCCGCTGTCGCTCAGGTACAGCGCCACCGACGCCACGACGACCACGGTGACCGTCACCGAGAACGCGACGACCGACGCGGTCGGCCGCCCGCTGGCCAACAACCGCAAGGACAGCCGGAGCAGCGCGTCGACGAGGTCGTGGACGAAGTGCGGCACGCGCGCCCTCCTGCTCCGTTAGCGCAATCAAGCCGAGCGATCGTAGCGTACCGCTCGGGTATCCTGGTGTCGCCTGCCGGCGCGTCGCTGCGCCGATCGGCCGCGTCGATACGCAGATCGCGCGCCGGTGTTGCGCGCGGAGTGTGCCCTGCCGCGCGCGCCGGATCGGGCGTGGCGCCCGCGGCCGGCGGCGGGCCGTTAGCCGTGCCGGATGAACCGCGCTCCGTGGACCTGGGTGCCGTCGCTCTACCTCGCACAAGGCGTGCCCTACGTGCTGGTGGTGACCGTCTCGACGATCGTGCTCAAGCGGCTCGGCGTCGAGAACGCGGAGATCGCGTTCTGGACGAGCTGGTTGTACCTCCCGTGGGTCATCAAGCCCCTGTGGAGCCCGTTCGTCGAGCTGGTCGGCACCCGGCGCCAGTGGGTGCTCGCCACCCAGGCCGGGCTCGGCGTCGCGCTCGGCTTGGTGGCGGTCGCGCTGCCGACGCCGCTCTGGCTGCAGCTCACCCTCGCGATGCTGTGGGTGACCGCGTTCGCGTCGGCGACCCACGACATCGCAGCGGACGGCGTGTACCTGCTCGGCCTCGACACGAAGCAGCAGGCTGCGTTTGTTGGTGTTCGAAGCACCTTCTACCGGATCGCCATGGTGCTGTGCGAGGGGCCGCTGGTGATGCTCGCCGGCTTCCTCGAGACGCGCGTCGCCCCATCGTTGGCGTGGGCCGCGGTGTTCGCCGTTGCCGCGCTCGGGTTCGCCGTCGCGTTCGTGCTCCACCGCGCGCTGCTTCCGGCCTCGCCGGAGGACGTCGGGCGCGGCGCCCCGACGCTGCGCGGGCTCCTCGACGGCACCCGCACGATCGTCGCCGACTTCGCACAAAAGCCAGCGTTCGTCGGCGCGGTCGCGTTCTTGCTGTTGTACCGGCTCGCGGAGGCCCAGCTCGTCAAGATGATCGCGCCGTTCTTGCTCGATCCTCGCGACGCCGGCGGCCTCGCGCTCACGACGGCCGAGGTCGGCCTCGTCAAGGGCACCTTCGGCGTCGTCGCGCTGCTCGTCGGCGGCGTGCTCGGCGGCGTCGTCATCGCGCGGCATGGCCTTCGCCGGTGGTTGTTGCCGATGGCGTTCATCATGCACGTGCCCGACCTCGTCTTCGTCGCGCTGGCGTGGGCGCAGCCGGAGTCGCGGTGGATCATCGGCGCCGCGGTCGCGGCGGAGCAGCTCGGGTACGGCTTCGGCTTCACCGCGTACACGATGTTCTTGGTGCAGCTCGCGAGCGGTCCGCATCGAACCTCCCATTACGCGATCGGCACCGGCGTCATGGCGCTCGGGATGATGGTGCCGGGCATGGTCGCCGGGCAGATCCAGGAGGCGCTCGGTTACCTGGGTTTCTTCGTTTGGGTGCTGGTCGCGACGTTGCCGGGGTTCGTAGTGGCGGCGTGGGCGGCCCGCAGCCCGATCGTGACCGGGAGCGCCCCATGACCCCGACCCGCCGCGCGTCCTTGCTCGAGCGCAAGCTGCTGACGACGGTCCTCCGCACCGTCCACGACTTCTCGTTGATCGCGCCCGGTGACCGTGTGCTGTGCGGGTTGTCGGGCGGCAAGGACAGCTACGGGATGATCTGGCTGCTGCGCGAGGTGCAGCGTCGCGCGGGCATCCCGTTCGAGATCATCGCGGTCAACCTCGATCAAGGGCACCCGGGCTTCGAGCAGCACGTCATCAGCGACTGGTGCGATGCGCACGGCATCCGTCACCATATGGTGCAGCGGGACACGTTCCGGATCGTGCAGGAGAAGGTGCCGGCCGGCCAGACGCCGTGCTCGTTGTGCTCGCGCCTCCGCCGCGGCATCTTGTACGACGTCGCGGTCGAGCTCGGTTGCGCCAAGATCGCGCTCGGTCACCATCGGGACGACGCGCTGGAGACGCTGTTGATGAACCTGCTGCACCAGGGTCGCCTGCAGGCCATGCCACCGCGGTTCCGCAGCGATGACGGCCGCAACGTGGTGATCCGTCCGCTGGTGCAGTGCGACGAGGCCGATCTGGCCGCGCTCGCCCTGGAGCGCGCGTTCCCGATCCTGCCGTGTGACCTGTGCGGTGCGCTCCCCAACAGCGAGCGGCAGCGCGTCAAGCGACTGATCGCCGAGTGGTCCGCGGCGGATCCGCGTGTGCGGGACAGCATGGGGGCGGCGCTCGCGAACGTTCGCGTCACGCACCTGCACGACAAGCGGCTCTTGGAGCTGGCCGGCGGCGAAGCGGCCAGCGACGGCACGGTGCCCTAGTCCTTGAACAAGCGGTCAGCAGTCAGCGGTCAGCGGTCAGCCCGGTCAAAGACATGCATCCCTCAGCGGCAGCCGACCGGGTTGTTCGCGTTCAGGTGAAGGTCGGTTGGGTCACCATCGCGCCATTGTCAAGCTGAAAGCTGATGACTGATGGCTGATAGCTCGGCCCTCCGCTTGTTTTGGGCCTAGTGTCAGAACGCCTGGGACCACCGCAACGACAGCCGCGGGGTCGGGGCGGGCGCGACCGTCAGGCCGTCGCCGAGCACCAACCACGCGGCGGTGAGGCCGACCGACCGCGGCTCGACCCCGAAGATGTCGCCGCCCAGCGTGAGGCCCGCGGTCGCGCCGAGCGCGCGCGCCGGGCCGTCGGGCGTCTGGACCACGCCTAGCTCGGCGCCGCCGGACACCTGCAGGTCGCTGCCCCACACCACCAGCGCCGGCACCGACCCGTTGCGGATCACCGCGACCCGAAGCTCGACCGTCGACGCCGCGCGGGCCGTCCCGATCGCCTCCCCCGGCGGCAAGCACCGCAGGGCGTCCGCGGCCCCGAGCGGCAACAGTCGATGGTCGACCTGCCCGGTGGCGACGCCGCCGGCCACCCGCCCTGCGACGACCACCCGCGGCACGATCGCGGCGAGCCCGGTCGCGGCAGCCTGGGCTTTTCCCCAGCGATCCGGAGCGCCCGGCACCGCCCCGCCGTCGACCCACGTCTCCAGCCGGTGCCCGCGCTCCGGGAACGAGGTGCTCACGCGGGTGTCCCAGCTCCAACCGGCGCCGCCGCCGAGCGCCACCGGGCCCGACGTCGCCGCGTAGCCGGGGTCGAGCGCGGACGGTCCGAGCCACACCGACAGGCGCCACATCCGGTACAGATGATCGCGCAGCGGGCCGAAACGGTAGGTATACCCCGCTGTCGCGCCGATCAGCGTCTCGACGTCGGTGTACAACGACCCTGCCGCGACGTGGCGCGCGGACCCTGCGGGGCGCACCCAGATCGCGGCGGTGCCGGACAAGTCGGGCCGCGAGAGGTCGATCTCGTCGATCCACGCCGCGGCGGTCGGCACGATCGCCCGCGGCGCCGCGTCGTTGCTGGTCGCGTGCTGCTCGAGCAGGCGGTCAGGGTCCACCCGGACCCGCTGCGCGCCCGGTGGTAGCGGCACGATCGTCGCGTCGGGGCCGTCGTGGGTGACCCAGGTGGTGCGGTCACCGTCGACGTCGACGACGACGGCCCGGGGTGCGGCGCCCGGCGGCGCGTCGCGGTGGACCTCCGCGACGCCGGTCGACGCGTCGATCCGGACGTAGACGTCTTGTCCGGCGACCGGCGCCCGCAGCGCGATCACCAGCCCAGGGTCGATCCCAGCCAGCTCGGCGGCGATGAGCGGCGGGGCCCCGCGGAGCGCGGCGTCTGCCCAGCGGTCCGCCGCTTCGACGCCGACCGCGGCGTAGAGCTGGCGCACGGCGGAGGTCGCGGCGGCGTGCGGGGCGTACCGCTCCATGAGGTCGTCCTGGAGCGGATCTCCGGGCAACGCGTCGCCGAGCACCTCGGCGTAGAACGGCATCGTCCCGTCGTTGAGCAGCGCGTCGATGGTCGGCAGCCACGCGAGGCCACGCAGGCGCTGGCGCCCGCTCGCCGCCAAACCGCGCTCGTAACGATCGGCGAAGATCGCTGCGATCCATGAGCGGACCCACGGGTCGGGGTGGGGGAGGGTCCCCTCCAGCACGCCCTTGGCGACCGCGACGCGGTGGAACCGCGCGAGGCCCGGCGTGACCCGGAACGCGCGGTCGCTCAGGTACACGGTCTGGTTGCCGGGGCGGACCAGCCGGCGCCGCAGGGGCGCCTCCACGATGACGCCGCGGAGCGGGGCGCCGCCGCGCGACTCGGCGATCCCCGCCCTGAGCCCGTCGACGACGGCAGGGGAGGGGCGGCCACGGGTGACGAGCCGCAGCGCGACGCCGTCTTCGCGGAGGTCGGTCACACGACCGCCGGGGATCGCCGCGAGGCTCGCGCGCTCGCCATAACCGCGCCACCGCGCAGTCCCGTCTCCGACCTCGTCGCCGATCACGATCGTGACGCCCTCCGGGCCACGCACGACCACGCCCCAATCGGCGATCGGCGGCGCCCCGCCCACCAGGGGCTGCGGGTACCAGCCGCCGTTGGCGAACAGGCCAAACCTAGGGATCGCGCCCAGGTCTCCATACCGACGCGGGAGCAACGTGTAGAACCACCACGTACCCGGCGCGATCTCTTCGAAGCGCACGACGCCGCGCTCGGGCAAGCCCGGGAACGTCCGCTGGGACACCAGGTCGGACTCCGGCATCGGCAGGTCCGCGAGCGGGTCGACCAAGGCCACGCCGTCGGCGCCGTCGACCCGGATGACCCCCTCGATGTACGACAGGTCGCCCGCGAGCTGGGCGTCGATGCGCACTCGGATCGGCGCGGCCTGGGCGATCGAAGCGTACAGCAGCGCGATGAGCACACCCACCGCGCCGACCACGGCTCGGGCCCGGCGCTCGACGACGCGCCGGAGCGTCACCAGGTTGCGCCCATCCCCACGTCGGCGCACACGATCGCGGTGGGCGCCCAGCTACCGGACAACCGCAACGACCAGACCCCGCCTTGGATCAGCATTCCACCCGCGAACACCGGGACGATCGACGCTGGAGTGTAGGCGGCGTCGGTCTTGCCCGACGAGATCTGCACGGCGCCGATCTGAGTTGCGAGCTCGTCGCTGAGGATCGGCGCCGCTCGGACGCGGAGCGTCGTGTACTCGATCCATGGTGAGAACCGGCCGTTTCGCACGATGGGCAGCGGACCGAACGGCACGGTGGTGCCGAGGGTCGCGCCGAGGTCGATGACGCCGAGCTCGAGCTCGTCGTTGCCGACATACGCCGAATAACCGAGCCGGATCGAGAGGTCCGGGGCCGGCCGATACCCCTCGACGATCGCGACACGCCCGTACCCGCTCAGCGAGAGCTGGCTCGATCCGCCGAGCCACGCGACGTCGGTGCCGATCTCGGTCGACAGCGGCAGGCCTTTGCGCACCGAGACGTACGGCATGTACAAGAACGGGCCTGGATCCTCGCTCGGGTGCGCACGCTCCCACGGCGACGGGTCGTCCGAGGTGCCGGTCGTGTCGATGAACGCGGCTTGAACCCCCGTCGCCACGTCGAAGCCGTACGCGCCGACCGTCTCGGCGGGCATGCCCGGCCGCGCGGCTACCGCGGTGCCGAGCTCCCGGATGAGCTGCAGGTAGTCGTCTTCCAGGGACGCGACGATCGCGACGCCGCCGTGCTCGGACATGCCCGACAGGGTGATGTCTTCCGGCGTCGCCGCGCGTGCGAGCAAGGGGAGGGTCAGGGCCAGCATGGGCGCACGCTACCTTCGCGACGGCACGAACCGCAAGTCAACGGTTGGTACGCGCGCCGACGATGCGCCCGCGCGGCGTTGGCATTACGACGCGTGCGAAGACCTCGGTCGGAGCCACGAGCGCGCTCGGGGCGCGGCGCCCACCTCGCGCGAAGCTGGATCTTCGCCGCGGCCAAGGCGCGGCCGGGGTTCGGCGACGACGATCGAGACGCGGGTAGACCAGCCCGAACCCGGAGGATGAATGGCCGACGACGCGTTGTCTTTGATGGAGCCCGCGGCGACCAAGGTGCGCGACCCGGTCTCGGGGCGCAGCGTCTGGCTCGCGAACATGGTGCGGGAGATCCGCGTCGAAGACGGGGCGCTCCGGTTCGACCTCGTGTTCGGCCCAGATCACGGTCGCGAGGACCGGCGCTCGATCGAGCGCCTACTCGACGAGCAGCTCCGCGCGGCCGGGTGGACGGGCGCGGTCATGGCGTTCCCGCGGCTCGAGCGCGTCGCGCCTCCAAAGCCGGCGGCCGAGCCGGTGCGTGGCATGTCGGGGCCCGGGATGCAGCCGCACGGCGGCCCCGTCGAGAAGCAGCGCGTCGAGGGGGTCCGGCACATCGTCGCGGTCGCGTCGGGCAAGGGCGGCGTCGGCAAGTCCACCATCGCGACGAACCTGGCCACCGGCCTCGTCAAGCTCGGCTACAAAGCCGGCCTGCTCGACGCCGACGTCTACGGGCCGAGCTTGCCCACGATGATGCACGTGCAGAGCCGTCCGCTCGTCGACAGCGACAAGCGCATCCTGCCGGTCATGGCGTACGGCGTCCCGTGCTTGTCCATGGGGTTCCTGGTCGACGCGCACGAGGCGATCATCTGGCGCGGGCCGATGGTCATGAACCTGGTGCGCCAGTTCTTGCAGCAGGCGCGGTGGGGCGACCTCGACGTGCTCGTCGTCGACCTCCCGCCCGGCACCGGCGACGCCCAGCTCACCCTCATCCAAGCGGTCGAGATCGCGGGCGCGGTCGTCGTCACCACCCCGCAAGACGTCGCGCTCGCCGACGCGATCCGCGGCTTGTCGATGTTCCACAAGCTGTCGGTGCCGCTGCTCGGCGTCGTCGAGAACATGGCTTGGTACGAGCTCCCCGACGGCACGCGCGACTACGTGTTCGGCGAAGGAGGCGGCGTGCGGGTCGCCGCGGATCACGGCACGAAGGTGCTCGCCCAAATCCCGCTGCAGACGCGGCTGCGCGCTTCGGGTGACGACGGCAGGCCGGCGGTGCTCGGGGATGGCCCCCTCGCGGACCGCTTGCTCGAGGTGGCCCGCCAGGTCGCCGAGGCGTTGCACCTGTGACGCTGCCCGCGCCGTTGCCGGCCTTCGAGCGCCCCCAATCGGGGCCGCTGGTCGACCGCTACGGGCGCGCCCACACGTACCTGCGGGTGAGCGTCACCGATCGCTGCAACTACCGGTGCACCTACTGCATGCCCGCCGAGGGCCTGAAGTGGCTGCCGCGTACGGAGTTGATGACGTACGAAGAGCTCACGCGCGTCGTCGGGGCGTTCGTGCGGCTCGGCGTGCGTCGGGTGCGTCTCACCGGCGGGGAGCCGACGGTGCGGCAGGACCTCGTCACGTTGGTCGCCCACCTGGCCGCGATCCCCGGGCTCGACGACCTGTCGATGACCTCGAACGGCGAGCGCTTGGCGGGGCTGGCCGGGCCGCTCGCGCGCGCCGGCCTGCGGCGGGTCAACATCAGCCTGGACACGCTCGACCCTGAGCAATTCCGCGCGCTCACCCGCACCGGCGACCTGCGCGCCGTGCTCGCCGCGATCGACGCCGCGTTGGAGGCCGGGCTCACCCCGGTCAAGATCAACGCGGTCATGGCGCGCTCGGTCAACGAAGGGCAGGTAGTGGCGTTGGCGCGTCACTTCGGTCCGCTTGCGGATCGCGTACAGGTGCGCTTCATCGAGACGATGCCGTTCCGCGACGCCGCCCGTGTGCACCTCCCGGCCGCCGAGATGCGCGCGATGCTCGCCGAGCACTACACGCTCGAGCCGCTCGAGGCGCCGCAAGGCGGGGGGCCGGCCCGGTATTGGCGGCTGCGCGAGAGCGGCCTCGCGGTCGGGTTCATCTCCCCGATCACCGAGCACTTCTGTCAGGCGTGCAACCGGCTGCGGCTGATGGTCGACGGGCACGTGCGCACGTGCTTGTCCCGCGACGACACGCCGTCGTTGCGCGACCTCGTGCGGGCAGGCGCCGACGACGCGGCGATCGAGGCGGCGCTCCGCGAGATGGTGTGGGCGAAGGTCGCCGGCCACGAAGCTCACCTCGACGGCGACGCGTTCCGGGCGTTCGAAGGTGTGATGACCGCGATCGGTGGCTGAGGCGCCTTCGCCGCGCCTGTTCCGTCACTCTCGCGTGAGTTACGCCCCGCCGATGGAGGTCGGCCGTGCTCGTCTGGCTCGTGTCCTCGGCGCTCGCCGGGGAGCCGGAAGAAGGGTTCTACGCCGGATCGTACGGCCGCATCGACACGTCTACCGACCTCGAGGGGGGCGGCGGTGACGCGGTCAAGGTCGCGACGTGGGGGCCGCGGCTCGAGCTCGACCCGTACATGGAGCTCGACCTCGGCTGGGTCCAGCGCGCGCAGGACGGCGCTCGGTTCAAGGTGCTCATCACCCCCGCGCTGTCGGGCGACCTGTTCCACTACGACGGGCAATGGTCCGAGGCGCTCGCCGTGCGGAACCTGTTCGCCGAGGCGTCCGAGTTCACGGAAGGCGCGCCGTTATCGGCGTGGGCGGGGTCGCGCATGGTGCGCGGCGACGACGTCTACCTGCTCGACTTCTGGCCGCTCGACGAGCTCAACCTGGTGGGCGGTGGCGTCGTGGCGCGCCCTGGCCGCTCGGAGGTGTCCGTCTCGGTCGGCGCGAACCGCCTCACCGGTTCGACGTGGCAGTACCAGGAGGTCGTCGTCCAGGAGCCGGGGTCGGTCGACGGGCAGACGGTCGTGGCCCTCGATCGGCAGCGCGCGCTCGGCACCCTGCGGTTGGGCGTCGAGATCCCCGCGGGCGACGTCACGATCCGGCCGCGCCTGTACGGCGAGGTCCATGCGCTGCCGCGTGGCGAGCGCATCGAGGTCGATCCGTTCACCGAGCCGGAGCGGGTGCCGATGGCGTCCGACGGCGGGGTGCTGGTCGGCGGGCAGCTCTCGGCGTGGGGGTGGGCGCCGTCGTCGTTCGTGCACGTGTGGGCGCGATACGCCTCGGGCCTCGCCCACTATGGCGAGCTCACCATCCCGGTCGACGGGCTCGACCGCGAGTACCGCGCGCGCGACGCGTGGAGCTTCCTGGCGGCCACCGCCGGCAATCACGAGACGAAGTCGTTCAGCCTCGCGTGGGGCGCGTACCTCTACTACAAGGTCGACGCCGACGGCGTCGTCGTCGACTTCGACGACCGGTGGGAGTGGGTCGAGGTGGTCCGGCCGCAGCTGTTCGCGACCGATCACCTGGCGGTCGGGCTCGAGGTGTCGCACCAGCACGTGCGCCCGAACGGGCTCAACCCCCAGACGGGCGCCGCGGACGAGCCGGACGTCGTGAAGATCTCGCTCCTCCCGGCGATCCAGATCGAGCGCGGTGCGTACGCGCGCCCGCGGCTGCACGCGGTCTACACGGTGAGCGTGCTCGACGCGGCGGCGCGCGGGTTCTGGTCGCCGAGCGACACCCGGTTGCACGGCGGCGCGCAGCAGTACGTAGGCATCGGCGCGGAGTGGTGGTTGGACAGCACCCGGCCGCTCACGCCCGACGCGGCGCCGCTGTGAGCCCGCCCGAGCGCCGCTCAGAACACGCGGCGACGCGACTCGACCTGCTCGGCCTCGGTCTTGCAGTCGATGCAGAGGTTCGCGACGGGGCGGGCCATCAGGCGGTTGAACCCGATCTCGTTGCCGCACGACTCGCAGGTTCCGTACTCGCCGTCGTGCATGCGCTCGAGGGAGCGGCGGATCTTGGTGATCAACTGGCGCTCGCGGTCGGCGAGGCGGAGGGTCCACTCGCGGTTCGACTCGGTGATCGCGAGGTCGAGCGGGTCGGCGTCCTGCTCGCGCACCTCCACGAGGTTGTTCACGGCGTCGCGGGATTGATCGAGGATCGAGGCCAGTTGCTCCTCAAGGATCGCCTTGATGGTCTGCAGCTGCTCGGGCGTGAGGTACTCGTCGCGCATCGATCGGGCTCCGGAGATGGGTTTTTTGAGGCCGGGACCATAGCACGCTGGCCGCGCGGCTGCGCAGCGGCGTGTCGCCCGGCCGCTCAACGGGCGTTCGTAGGCCGCATCGCGGCGTTGGAGGTCTCATGATCGCGCGCAGCCTGATCGTGCCCAGCCTGCTCGGGTGCGTCGACCCGTCGCCGTGGGAGAACCCGCCTCAGATCACGAACCACGTCGACGATTGGCGCGACGAGGTCATCTACCAGCTGATGGTCGACCGGTTCGCCAACGGCGACGTGAACAACGACTACGGCGTCACCGAGAACGTAGGCGCGCTCGCGGGCTACCACGGCGGCGACTACCAGGGCGTGATCGACAACGCCGACTACCTGCAGGCGCTCGGCGTGACCGCGGTGTGGGTGAGCCCAATCGTAGTGAATGTCGAGGAAGACGCGGGGGTCGGCGGGTACCACGGCTACTGGACGCAGGACTTCCAGAACGTCAACCCGCACTTCGGCGACATCGTCGCGTTCCGGCAGATGGTGGAGGAGCTGCACGCGCGCGACATCAAGGTCATCCTGGACATCGTCACGAACCACGTCGGCCAGCTGTTCTACTACGACATCAACCGAAACGGGCAGCCCGACTCGACGGTCTACGGCGCCGGAAGCCAAGACTCCGAGGGCCAGTTCTGGGAGGACCCGATCGAGATCGTGTCGGAGTGGGATCCGGCGTACGACAGCCGTGGCATCCAAGCGTGGACCAGCCTCGGCGAGTCCGGTGCGGCGCCGCTCGAGTGGGTGTACATGCCCGAGATCAACCGAGTACCGCCGAATCCGCCGCAGTTCCAGAACGATGATTGGTACAATCGTCGCGGGCGCGTGACGGAGTGGTCCGACCTCGATCAGGTCGTCTACGGCGACTTCCCGGGTGGCCTGAAGGACCTCGACACGTCGAACCCCGAGGTGCAAGCCGCCCTCATCGAGGTGTTCAGCTGGTGGATCACGCAGACCAACATCGACGGATTCCGAATCGACACGGTCAAGCACGTCGAGCACGAGTTCTGGCAGGCGTTCGCCGGGGCGATGCGCGATCACACCGCGAGTATCGGCAAGGAGAACTTCCTGATGTTCGGCGAGGTCTTCGACGGGGACGACGCCCTCATCGGCTCGTACACCGCCGAGGGTGAGCTCGACAGCGTGTTCAACTTCGCGCACAAGTGGCAGGTGTTCGACGACGTCTTCAAGTACGGTGGCGCGACGTCGAAGATCGCGACCCTGTACGAGCAGCGCGACGCGCACTACGGCACGAGCCCGCACCCGGGCGGCCTTGAGCAGGCGCCGCGCGACTTATTGGTGAACTTCCTGGACAACCACGACGTCCCGCGCTTCTTGTACGACCGCCCCGAGCCCGACGCGCTCGCCGTCGCGCTCGTCTACCAGTTCACGATCGACGGCATCCCGTGCGTGTACTACGGCACCGAGCAGATGTTCGCGGGCGGCAACGACCCCGCGAACCGCGAGCCGCTGTGGTGGTCGCGGTACGAGACCGACGGACCGATGTTCCAGCACGTTGCTACGCTCGCCCGCCTGCGGCGCACGTACGGCGCGCTCACGCGGGGCGACTTCACGCTGCGATGGACGAGCGACCACGTCGGCGACGAAGAAGACGCGCACGTGGTCGCGTTCGAGCGCGCCGACGGCGACCAGGTCGCGCTGGTCGTCATCAACACCCAGGGCGAAGGCACGGCCGCCACCGCATACGACGGCGCGCA
This sequence comes from uncultured Pseudomonadota bacterium, assembly GCA_903897935.1. Lineage (GTDB taxonomy): Bacteria > Myxococcota_A > UBA796 > UBA796 > CAIUDO01. The sequence goes on along the minus strand of CAIUDO010000515.1, from coordinate 15,786 downwards.
GATGGCGGTCGGCTTCGCGCCGGGGACCGAGCTCACCGTGGTGTTCCCGGTCGACGACGGGCGCGCGTACGAGGTCGAAGCCGACGGCACCCTGCGGGTGGAGGTGCGCCCGTTCGAGGCGCTCGTGCTCGTCCCGTCGGCGACGGTGCTGCCGCTGCTGCCATGACGACGCCACGCGCCCGTATGGCCGGATCGGGCCGGACGACGGCCGATCCGCGCGCTGCATCGAAGGGTTGCACGGCGGAGGCGTCGCGCGCGCGGGCGCAGCTCCCGTTCCGAGCGTCGAAACCGTTTTTTTGCCAGGCGTTGCGCTGGTGGGGTCGATGGAACAACGCTGCGTTTCGGGCCCCGGGTAGCGGCGCGCCGCGGCCGCTCGGCTGTGCAAGCGCACGGCCGTGGGTTTACGATGTCCGGCCACAGCCGTGGGGCGTGGTCGGTCAGGGTTCCACCTGCCCCCACTCCTGTACGAGGGGATGATGGACGTTCATCGCTGGATGGTCCTGGCTGGCTTGTTCTTGAGCCTCACGGGATGCGGCGCGGCCGCTGGTCAGGGCGAGGGCCGAGCCGAGGTGTTGTTCGCGGACAACTGCGGTCCGTGCCACGGCGTCGGGGGCGAGGGCAACCCGTCCATCGCCGCACCGGCCATCGCGGGTCTGCCCGAGTGGTACGTGCTCGCGCAGCTCACGAAGTTCCGCGACGGCATCCGCGGCGCGCACGCCGATGACACCGAGGGCCTGCGCATGCGCCCGATGGCGCGCACGCTGCTCCCCGAAGACGTTGCCCCGATCTCGGCCTACGTCGCGGCGCTCACGCCGGTGGCGCCTGACCACGTGGTGTCGGGAGACGCCGACGCCGGCAAGGCGCTCTACGCCACCTGCGCTGCGTGCCACGGCGTCGACGGCAAGGGCAACCAAGCGCTCAACGCCCCGCCGATCGCCACCATGGACGACTGGTACCTGCGCAGCCAGCTCGGCAAGTTCCGGTCCGGCGTGCGCGGCGCGAACCCCAAGGACGTCACCGGCCTGCAGATGCGGCCGATGGCGATGACCCTCAAAGACGACAAGGCCGTGTCCGACGTCGTCGCCCACATCGCGACCCTCTCGGGAGGTCATTGATGGCTGCCGACAATCCGCACGAGACCGGCGAAGGCTTCGCCACGCGCACCTTCGCCACCACGATGTTCGGCGCGATCTTGTTCATCGCGTCGTTCACCTTCGTCCTCTTCCTGTAGGCGGAGCTGGCCATGATCGAGAGCTTGGTCCCGAGCGGCTCCACGTTCGCCGGCGACATCGATGGGCTGTTCGTGCTCATCTGCGTCATCGTCGGGGTCTTCTTCTTCGCGACGCTCGGGATGTTCCTGTGGATGCTCGTGCGCTTTCGCGCGCGTGACGGCGTCCCGGCGCAGTACATCACCGGCAACGAGCCGCACCTCAAGACGTGGATCACCACGCCGCACGCCATCATCATCCTGTGCGACGTGCTGCTGATCGTCGGCGCCCTCCGGGTCTGGTACAACGTCAAGCAGCACATGCCGGAAGACGTCGAGGTGATCGGCGTCGTCGGGCAGCAATGGGCCTGGACGTTCGTGCACGCCGGCCCCGACGGCAAGATCGACACGTCGGACGACATCGCCGTCATCGACGAGATGCACGTCCAGGTCGACAAGGAGTACGTCTTCCGCCTCGAGTCGGTCGACGTGCTGCACAGCTTCAGCGTGCCGACCTGGCGCCTCAAGCAAGACGCGGTGCCCGGCCGCGTGATCCTCGGCTGGTTCGAGGCCACGCTCACCGGTGAGTTCGGCATTCAGTGCGCCGAGATGTGCGGGATCGGGCACGGCATCATGGGGGCGCGGCTGTTCGTCGAGACGGCGGAAGAGCACGCGGCCTGGATGGCGCAGGCCGGCGGAACCAGCAGCTGATCGTCGATTAATTCCATTGCTCCACCTTCTTCGTCTTCCCCGGCGGGCGAGAGGAACCAGATGAACGCTCCTGCGCACGGCCACGACCACGTGCACGATGATGGTGGCCACCACCACCACCACGAGATGACCTTCGTCGAGAAGTACATCTTCCCGACGGACCACAAGTACATCGGCAAGCAGTACCTGCTCACCGGCATGCTGATGGCCGTGTTCGGCGGGTTCTTCGCCTACGCGTTCCGTATGCAGCTCGCGTGGCCGGGGTCGGACATCCCGTTGTTCGGCCACATGTCGCCGGCCGAGTACAACGCGGCCGTCACGAACCACGGCACCATCATGATCTTCTGGGTCGCGATGCCGGTGCTGATCGCCGCGTTCGGCAACTTCTTGATCCCGCTCATGGTCGGCGCGGACGACATGGTGTTCCCGCGTTTGAACCGCCTTTCGTACCAGATCTTCCTGGTCAGCGCGATCGTCATCGTGGCGTCGCTGTTCGTGCCGGGCGGCGGCTTCGGCGGCGCCTGGACGGCGTATCCTCCTCTGTCGGGTGACTCGGCGTACAACCTGACCCCGCTCGGGTCGTCGTTGTGGTTGGTCGCGGTCGCGCTCGAATTCGTCGCGTTCCTCGTCGGCGGTATCAACTTCATCGTCACCGCGATGAACGCGCGCGCTCCCGGCATGAAGTGGACCGACGTGCCGATGGTCGTCTGGATGATCTGCATCGCGAGCATCTTGTTCATGGCGTCCGTGGGCCCGCTGATGGCCGGCGCGGTCATGCTGCTGTTCGATCAGACGCTGCACACCGGCTTCTTCGACCCACGGCAGGGCGGCGACCCGATCTTGTGGCAGCACCTGTTCTGGTTCTTCGGGCACCCCGAGGTGTACGTCGTGCTCTTGCCGGCGACGGGCATGGTGGCCGAGGTCGTCGCGGTCCACTCCCGCAAGAAGCTGTTCGGCTACAAGACGATCTTGTTCACCGCGGTCGGCACCGGCGTGTTGTCGTTCTTCGTGTGGGCGCACCACCAGTTCATCGCGGGCATCGACCCCCGCATGGCGAACATCTTCACGATCACCACGGTGCTCATCTCGATCCCGATCGCCGAGATGATGTTCCTGTACATCGCCACGCTGTACGGCGGGTCGATCCGGTTCACCACGCCGATGCTTTGGGCGCTCGGGTTCATCTTCGCCTTCCTCATCGGCGGCGTGACGGGCATCCCGCTCGGCGCGAGCGGCGCGGACATCTACCTGCACGACAGCTACTTCGTCATCGCGCACTTCCACTTCACGTTCTTCCCGATCGCGTTCATCGGCACGTTCACCGGGCTCACGCACTGGTTCCCGAAGATGTTCGGGCGCATGATGAACGAGACCCTCGGCAAGATCCACTTCTGGGGCACGATCATCGCGGTTCACTGCTTGTTCTTGCCGATGTTCGTGCTGGGTCTCGCTGGGCATCACCGCCGCATCTACGACTACACGAACTTCCCGGAGCTCTCCACGCCGTTCCTGACGAACATCGGGATCTTCGCGACGGTGTCGCTGCTGGTGCTGCTGGCGTTCCAGTTCGTGTTCGTCTTCAACTTCTTCTACAGCATGTTCAAGGGGCCCGTCGCCGAGGCGAACCCGTGGAAGGCGGGCTCGCTCGAGTGGCAGTGCCCGTCGCCGCCGCCCCATGGCAACTTCGGCGAGCACCTGCCCACTGTGTACCGCGGCCCGTACGAGTACAGCGTGCCCGGTCGTGACAAAGACTACTGGCCCCAGAGCGAGCCCGCCTGAGCGCGTGGAGGAATCGTGGCTGAATTCATTCCAGTAGCCAACACGCGCTCTGCGTCGGGTGTGCCGACGGGCAAGCTCGCGCTCTATTGGCTGCTCTGCTCCGAGATCGTCATCTTCGGCGGCGTGCTCGCATCGTACCTGATGCATCGGTTGGCGCACCCCGAGTTCGGGCTCCAGGCGGCGCACACGAACGTGTACGCCGGCACGATCAACACCTTCGTGCTGCTCACCTCGTCGCTCATGGCGGTGCTCGCGCACTCCGCCGCCGAGCACGGCGATGGCAAGAAGGCGGCGAAGTACCTCTGGTTCACGATCGCGGGCGCGTTGATGTTCTTGTGCATCAAGGCCGCCGAGTGGACGAGCGAGATCCAGCACGGCTACACGATCACGTCGAGCCCGTTCTGGTCGTTCTACTACACGGCCGCTGGCATCCACGCCTCGCACGTCATCGCGGGCGCGCTCGTGATGTTGTGGGTCATCCAGTCCGCGAAGAAGAACAAGTACCTGTACCGCGTCGAGAACGTTGGTCTGTACTGGCACTTCGTCGATATCGTCTGGATCTTCCTGTTCCCGCTCCTCTACATCGCCAAGTAGCAGGTGACCTGATGTCTGCATCCCACGCCGCTCATCACGACGACCACGACGGCCACGCGGGGCACGGCGCCGCGCACGGGCCCGCTCGCTACATCAAGATCTGGGCCGTCTTGTGCGTGCTGCTCGTCATCAGCGTGCTCGGCCCCGAGCTCGAGATCCAGGTGGTCACGCTGCTCACCGCGTTCGGCATCGCGGGCGTCAAGGCGTACCTGGTCATGAAGGAGTTCATGCACCTGGACGTGGAGAAGCCGATCATCTGGTACATCCTGGCTACGGGTGTGGTGTTCATCGGGATGTTCTTCGCCGCGGTGTCGGTCGACGTCATGAACCACGACGGCGCACGGTGGTCGAACGACGCGGCGAAGCGCGCGGTGGTCGCGGGCCTCGCGGCGGGTGACCCGGCGAACCACCACGGCGCCGCCGAGCACCACGAAGCGGAGGGCGCCGCCGAGGCTGCCCCCGCGCAGCACTGAGCGCGTGATGGTCTCCGGGGGCGCGTTCTCGGGCGGCGGGGTTCGTCGCAGGCCCGTGCTCCCGAACGGCGTGCTCGCCATCCTGTTGTTCATCGGCGTCGAAGCGATGCTCTTCGCCGGGTTCTTCAGCGCGTTCACCATCGTGAAGGCGAACTTCGCCCCCGGGATGTGGCCGCCGCCGGGGCAGCCCCGGTTCCCCGCCGAGGCGACCGCCGTCACCACGCTGATCCTGCTGGTGAGCGGCGTGTTGTTGTGGTGGTCCGGGCGACGGTTCGACACCGAACCCGCGAGCGCGCGGGGCTTGCTGGCCGCGTCGGCGACGCTCGGCGCCACGTTCATCGGCATCCAAGGCGTGGAGTGGGCCCGGCTCATCGGCGAGGGCCTCACCCTGGAGGACAACCCGTACGGGGGCTTGTTCTACGTGATCGTCGGCGCGCACGCGGCGCACGCGGTGCCCGCGCTCATCGCGCTGATCGTGATGTGGGTGCGGATGCAGCGCGGCTACCTCGACGCCGTCTCGTTCACGGTGGCCCGGGCGTTCTGGTACTTCGTCGTGTTGGTCTGGCCCGTGCTTTATTGGCGGGTGTACCTGTGACCCGGGTGGCCGTCACGCTGCTCTGCCTGCTCCCGGTCAACGCCTTCGCGTGCCCGACGTGTGGCGCCGAAGGTGGCCCGAACTCGGAAGCGTTCGTCGACATGAGCGTGTTCTTGAGCTTGTTCCCGCTCGCGATGATGGGCGCGATCGCCGGGTACTACTGGTACCACCAGCGCGCTGAGTGACGGCGGTTCAGCGGCGGGTGAGGTCGTCTTCGGTCTCGTTTTGGGCGATGTAGCGGCTGATCGACAGGATCAGGCCCGTGCCGGCGCCGCCCACGACGCCAGCGATCAGGCCGCTCAGCACGCCGAACGTGTCGTACAGCGCGGCTACGCCGGCGACCCCGCCGACCGTGAGGCAGGCGGCCCAGAACGGGAACCTGTAGTGGAAGATCCAGTCGTTCACGGCGTCGCTCCGGTTGTTGCCCGCGAGGGGCTGGTGCGCACCCAGCACGTCCACGCCCACACGATCACGCCGAGCAGCGCGAACGCGAACCACTGGGCGGCGTACGACAGGTGGTGGATCTTGGGGATCGGCAGCACGTAGCCGCCGACCGGCAACGCCCCCAGGCGGCGCTCCCTCCCTTCTTCGAGCGCCGGGCCGGCGCGCAGCGCCCACGCGGCCACGGGCGGGCTGGTATGCGCCGCGATGGCCGCGAGCGGAGGGCCCTTCGCGCGCGGCAGCACGCCCCACAGCAGGTCGGTCTCGAGCGGCCAGCGCGGCACGTCGTCGAGGTGGGCCTCCGGCTCCAGGTCGGTGCGGCCTTCCAGGCGGACGAGCAGCCCTTCCACGGACACCGCTCCGGGGACGTCGAGGGCGGCGAGCTGGCTCGGGGTCACCTCGACCGGGACCCAGCCGCGGTCGACCAGCACGCGCGGGCCGCCGCGGACCTGCAGGATGGTCATGAGCTGGTAGCCAGGCGCGCCCGAGACGAGGCCGCCCGACGCCAGCGCCGACGACCCCGGCACCCAGGCCCCGGTGAGGGCGGCGCGGCGGTTGTTGAGGTCGGCCGAGGGATCGAGCGTGGTCACCGGCGGCAGCTCCCACGCGCTGATGATCTCGTGGGTCGTCGCTTGTGAGCGGTCGTATCGGTCGAGCTGCCAGAACCCGAGCCGCACGCAGGCAGGCACGACGACCAGCGCGACGAGGGTGGGCAGCGGGCGGACGCGGAGCGGCAGCGGGGAACTCCTCGGGCTTCTTCGGTTAACTGCGTGGCCGTGGCGGGGGGCGGCGACGCGGTGGCGCAATTGGCTGCACCCCCTCGTCGCCCGCACCGTATCGGACTAGAACCGTTCCCTTTCGTGGGCGCTGCCCGGGGTGGAGAAATGAACCGACTCGCCGCTCTCTCCGTCGTCATCGGGCTCGCGTCCTTCGTCGCGTGCGACGCGCCGCTCTACGGAACGGACAACGTGCACATCATGCGCCGGTGGTCCAGCGTGTGGACCCAGGAGTGCTCGTCGTGGTTGTGGAGCTCGAGCTCGGGCCACAAGTACTGCGCGTCCCCGGCGTTCGACGCGCGGCCCGAGGTGGTCGCCACGGTGTCGGGGCCGAAGTTCGACGAGACCAAGGTGGATCAGGCGTCGTTGATGGCGGCTGGTGAGACCGTGTACGGCAACGTGTGCGTCGTCTGCCATCAAGCCGACGGCAAGGGGCAAGCCGGCGCGTTCCCTCCGCTCGCCGGCTCGGGCGCGTTCTACGGCACGCCCGAGAACATGGCGCGCATCATCGTGCACGGCCTGAACGGCGAGATCGTGGTGCAGGGCGTCACGTACAACGGCGCCATGCCGCCCCAGGGCGCGCTCTCCGACTACGAGATCGCGGCGGTCGCCACGTACGTCCGCAACTCGTGGGGCAACAACGACGGCATCGTCCTGCCGGCGGTCGTCAAGTCGGTTCGCTGAGCCGGGGCGTCAGTCCCACTCGAGCCGGTGGCTGGTCGTGAGCTGGCCGCCCGCGGGGGCGTCGAACACGGCCTGCTGCACGCTGCCAGCCAGGCATCCGGTGAACGCGCGCGTGGTCGCGCCTTCGCCTAGGCCGTCGATCGCGATGACGCGGCCGGTCCCGCCGACGTCGCGCAGGGTCACGTACACGGCGAGCGTCTTCGCGGCGCGCTCGGCGTCGGGCAGCTGGCTGCGACAGCCACGCACTGAGACGGCGTAGACCTCGAACAAGGTCGCGATCCCCTCGGCGGTGGCTGGCAGCGGGCTGTCGGGCGTGCCGACCTTCCACGCCTGCTCGATGTCGCGCGCTGGGGCGTCGGGGATCCGCGACGGTAGACCGAACATGTCCTCGCGCGCGACCCGGCGGGCGGCGTCTTCGCGGGACAGCATCGGCACGCCCAACGCGGCCTCCTGCGCCGCGACGCCGCGCACGGTGTCGAGCCCGACCGCCCAGAACAAGCCGCCGGTGAGCACGACCAGCGTGAGCAAGATGAAGACGACGCGACGGCCGTTCACGGACCCTCTTGGCGAAGGCGACGTCGCCTCCGGGGGTTCGATATCCTCCCGGTCGGATATAAGGCAGCCATGTCGAGTCCTGCCGAGCCGAACGACGCGTGGCCGCCCTGGGTTCAAAGCTGGGTGTTGCCGTACCTTCAGGATCGCGCGCTGTGGCCGGTCGCGTTCGCGCTGTTGGGGCACGTGGTGGTCGTGTTGGCGCCGCTCATGATCTGGGGCGCGCGCACCCTGAACCCGTTCCCGATCCTCGCGTTGACGTTGATGCTGGTCGCGTCGGTGCACGCGTCGATCATCGAGCGGCGGGCGCTGGGCCGGTCCGGCGTCGTGGCGGTCACGCTCGCGTTGTTGTGGGCGGTGTCGGTCGGGGTGGCCGTGCTCACCGACCGCACGGGCATCTTCTGATGCGGTGGGGCCTGGTGCTGGGGGCCGTGCTCGCGCTGACGGGCTGCGACCGGATCTTTGGCGTCGAGGTCGCCGAGCAGACGCTCCCAGCGGCGTGCGGCATGTGCGTGTTCAAGCAGACGTCGTACCCGGGCTGCTATTGGTCCATCGCCTACGAGGGCGCGTACTACGCCGTCAACGGGCCGACCCCGCAGGATCATGACGCCCATGCGCCGGACGGCATGTGCTCGATGCAACGCGAGGCGGTGGTCGCAGGCACGATCCGCGGGGAGCAGATCTTCGTGTCGAAGTTCGATCTCGTCCCGGTCGATCCGGCTGCGGTGCCCGCCGCCGGAGCGTCGACGCACCAACATTAGGTGCTGGACTAGCGCAGCGTAGCGCCGGACAGCAGGTAGACGTTGCCGGCGTCGGCGGACGGCGCGTCGGCCAGGGGGGCGCCGATCGCGAGGTCGACGATCCCGTCGCCATCGACGTCGCGTCCGGCTGCGACGGTCGACCCGGCGTATCCGTCGACACCGACCATGCGCGCGCCGACCCCTGACGCCCCGATGGTGCCGGCGAGCGGGCCGTATGCGATGTATGCGGCGCCAGCGTCCTTGCCGCCGCTGGTCGCGCCCGGGGCGCCGATGAGCAGGTCCGACGCGCTGTCGCCGTCGACGTCCCCCGCCCACGCGAGGGCCGCGCCGAACAGGTCGTTGGGCGCCGCGCCGGCGACGGTGGCCGTCGCGGAGGCGCCGGGCACCGACGCGGCGAACGGGGCGGCATACACCAATACGAGGCCGGCGTCGCTCTCCGCGTCGTCGTTGTAGGGCGCGCCGACCAGCACGTCGACGGTGCCGTCGCCGGTGACGTCGCCGGTCGCGAGGCCGAACCCGAACGCGTCGCCGGTCGCGAGCGCCGTGATGGTGACGTCGGCGTCGTCCACGAACGTGAACACGCCGGTCGGGACGGGGCTGTAGATGACGTACACCGCGCCGCCATCGCCGGTGTGGGGGCTGCTCACGAGGGTGTCGGCGTCGCCGTCGCCGTCGACGTCGCCGGTCGTCACCACCGCATCGGTGAGGGTGCCGGCGGCTGGGGCCTGCAGCTCGGTCGCGGCGAGCCCGGCGACGTTGAGCAGCGAGCCGACGTCACCCACGGGGCCGGCCAGCAGGTAGACGACACCGGTGGGGTTGTCGAGCACGTCGAGCGCGCCTGGAGACGACACGTAGACGTCCGCGAGACCGTCGCCGGTGAGGTCGCCCGCGCCGTGCACGCGGGTGCCGAACCCGGCCGCGGCGCCACCACGGACCCGCGCGCCCGCGAGGTTGACGTTGGTGTTGCTGGTGATCGGCCCGAACACCACGCCCACGCTGCCCGCGCCGCCGAACTCGGCAGGGCTGCCGATCACGAGGTCGAGCGCGCCGTCGCCGTCGACGTCACCCGCGGCGTCGATCGAGGCGCCGGTGAGCGCACCGGCGGAGGTGCCGTCGACTCGAAGCCCAGAGAACGCGCTGACCGTGCCGGTGGACGTGCCACGCACCAGCGTGGTGGTGCCGGAGCCGATGCCGGTCGAGGACTCGCCGGCGGGGATGCCGAGGAAGACGTCTTCGACGCCGTCGCCGGTCACGTCACCGACGAAGGCGAGGGACGAGCCTGCCAGGTCGCCGGTGTTGCCGCGGATCGTGGTGTCGTCGTCGATCGCGACGTCGCAGGTGGCGACGCCGTCGCAGTCGTGGTCCGCGCCATCGCACTGTTCGGGGGCGCCCGGGTAGGTCGACGCGTCGCCGTCGTCGCAGTCGTCGTCGAGATCGGCGTAGCCGAGCGGCGCCTCACACGCGGAGGTCGGGTCGGCGGCGTCGCCGTGGCCGTCGGTGTCGACGTCGCGCCAGAACGTGGCCGCGCCGGTCGCGCCGGGGCCGTCGATCACGCCGTCGCAGTCGTTGTCGACGCCGTCGCACACCTCCTCGGCCGCGCCGTTGACGGTGGGATCTTCGTCTTCGCAGTCGTCGCCGCCCCAGCTCCACGAGGGGTCGCCGTCGCCGTCTTGGTCGTAGTCGTCGGCGCCGTCGCAGTCTTGGTCGACGCCGTCGTACCAGTCCTCCTCGGCGTCCGGGTGGATCGCGGCGTCTTCGTCGTCGCAGTCGGTGCCGCCCGCGGCCACCGCGGGGAAGCCGTCGCCGTCTTGGTCGTCGTCGGCGCCGCCATCGCAGTCTTGGTCGACACCGTCGTACCAGACCTCGTTGGCCCCTGGGTAGATGGTGCTGTCGGCGTCGTCGCAGTCGTCGCCGCCGAACGCCGCGCTGACGTACCCGTCGCGGTCGCTGTCGTCGTCGTCGCCGGGGTCGCAGTTCTGGTCGATGCCGTCGTAGGGGACCTCGACGGCGCCCGGGAACGCCTCCGCGAGTGCGTCGTCGCAGTCGTCGCCGCCGAAGTTGATCGCTGGGTGGCCGTCGCCGTCGGCGTCGACGCGCGCGGCGAGGTCGTCTTCCGAGACGACCTGGCACGCCAGCGACAAGCCGATGAGCCCGGCGAGGGCGACGAGGCGCGAGGTGGATGGACGAAGGCTCACCTGAGCGTGGATGGTCATGGCGCCTCCTACCGGTTGCCGACGGCGACGGCCGCGACGCCGGAGCCGACCGCGAGGACGCCCGTGGTCAGGGACAAGCTCGCGAAGGTGTTGGCGCTCGACCGCGCGCGCTCGAGGTCCTCGAGCGTGTTGGTGGTGGGCTGGTCGAACTTCGCGGCGGCCAGGCGCGACAACGCGAACGTCGCGGCGGACACCACGAGCGACCCGCCGGCCGCGCTCGCCAACATGATGCGGGTGCGTGGGAACACGGCGTACTCGGGGAGATCCTCGCCCGACGACACCAGCTCGGTCCAGACGACCTTGCCGCTCGGCTCGAGCAGCTGGGCGACGGTCGGGCGATCCGCCGGGTAGGCGCGCGTAGCGAGGCCGTCGAACGCCAACGTGCCTTGGCGGGGGAGGGGTGCGTGGCGGCGCCGGCCGGACACCGTCAGCGTGCCGTAGGCCTGGGAGAGGTCGTGGCTCGCCGGCAGGTAGCCCGTCGGGAACTTGAAGTCAGGATCGAGGGCTTTCGAGCTCATCAACGAGCCCATCGCCACGTCGGTCTGGCCGGCGCCGTGCGCGACCAGCGCGCGCACGCGGTGTACGCGCGCCGCGATCTTGGTGCCGATCGGGTCGCTCAAGCAGTCGAGCGCCTCCTCCATCTCGGCGGCGGCGGACGTAAACGCGGCGGGGTCGCCCACGAACGACTCTTCGGCGAGCGCGATCCGAGCCGACAGCACGGACTGGTTGTAGCGGACCGCGCACGCCGCGTCCTCGGCCCGGGCGTCGCGGGCGCCCACCACCCCGAGCGCGACGGCGAGCAGGCGCAAGAACCGGTTCATCAGGCGGACCTCCGCGGTTGTGACGGGCGCGGTCATACCCGAACGCGGCCCCCCGGGTCAATCAGCCACGCGGCGCGTGAGCGGAAGCCGGCGTTCGCCTAAGGTCGCCCGGCCCGGGCCCCCGCTCGATCAGGGGACCGGGACGCCGCTCGCGATCAGCGCGGTCTCCTCGAGGTACTCGCTGCCGGGCACGATCCGGCCGGCGCGATCGACCCGGTTGCCGAGGCCCCACCCATCGACCGGATGCGGCGTGCGCCAGCGCCACAACGCGCGCAGCTCGAAGCCGACCTCTTGCTCTTGGTACTCGTCGGAGACCGCGGGCAGGGTCTCTCGGTACCAGGTGCGGAGCTGCCAGGTGCCGGGCAGCTCGGTGAGCGTGCCCGCTTGCCACACCGCCGGCAGCGGGCTCTCCGACAAGGAGCGGGTCGACGCCGTCAGGTGCCAGGGTCCGACGACGTGTTGGCGCGCGCTCGCCGACCACGTGCGGCTGATCGCGAGGCCCGAGACGCGCCACGCGTCGACGCCGACGTTCTGCGCGAGCATCCACACCGCGGCGTCGACGATGGGCGTCTCTTCGTCGTCGTCGATCGTCTGCATCTGCATGCCGGCGCCCGTCCGGAACGTGCTCGCGGGGCGCCCGCGCCGCGCGACCTCTTGATCCAGGTTCGCGGCTGCTAAGTTGGCCTGTGCGGCGCCAACCGGCGTCGCGCGCAGCGTCGTCTTGCCGTCGCGCTGCTTCGACAAGCTCAACGACGGCGTCGTCAGGGTGCGCAGCACCTTCTGCCCGACGGCCAGCGCGGGCGCGTCGGCGAGCGCGTCCGCCACGACTTGCTGGGTCGCCACCGAGAACGCGGCCCCGAGCAGCCCAAGGGCGCGCAGCTCGAAGCTGTCGTCGAACGGCGCGATCGGCAGGTTCTGGCTCTGCATCTGAAACGCGAGGTCGAGCTGGGACAGCGGGGCCCGGTAGATGGTGGACGCGCGCGGGCCCGCGAGCGCCTCGTCGACTTTGTCCAACGTGCGGCGGACGTACTGGACCTTCACCGGGTGGAGGTCCGGCGCGATGGGCCCGGCCAGGCCTCGTTCTTCCAGGGGCGGCGGCGCGGGGACCTTTGGCCCGAGGCGGGCCAGCCGCGCGATCGCGGTGGCCTCGGGGGGGGGCGTCACCGACCACGCGACCGCGCCGCCGACCGGCTCCGGCAAGGAGACGGCGGTCACGTCGGCGGCCCGAGCCGTCGACGCGAACAGCCACGTCACGAGGCAGCCGATGACGCGCACGATCGCCCCCCTCCGAGTGTAGCGCGCGGGAGGTGATCTGCGCGTGATCACCTGCCGGGACACTCCACGTTGCACGCGTCGCACACGTGGTCGTTGGGCGTGTTGTCGAGGTAGGTCGCGTTGCCGGTCACGCTCCCGGCCTCGCAGTAGACGCCACCGCCGTCGACGGACGCGGCGTTCGTCGAGATCTTTACGCTGTCCAGCTGCACCGGGTCGGACGCGCGCACGAAGACGCCGGCGCCGTACGCCGCGAGGTTGTTGCTGACGCGCCCCTGCGTGAGCGTCACGTCGACGCTGTCGCGCAGCATGACGCCCCCGCCTTCCCCCGACGCCTGATTGCCGGTCACGCGGCCGGACTCGAGGCTCAAGCCGGTGCACGCCTCGGCGAGCAAGCCGCCGCCGGTCACGGCGAGGTTGTCGAGCGACAGCAGCCCGACGAGCGTCGTGTCGACCATGCGCGCCAGGTAGATGCCGCCGCCGTCGGTGGCGCTGTTGGCCTCGAGGGTGGTGCTCGTCAGCGCCCAGCCGGTGCCGTCGAGCCACGCCATCCCCGCGCCGCTGGTCGCGATGTTGCCGGTGTATTCGCCATCTTCTACGACCAGGACGCCGCCGGTCGCGTGCAGCCCGCCCCCGATCTCAGCGGTGTTGCCGCTCACGAGCGCGGACCGGACCGTGTAGGGCGCGCCGTCGACGACCGACAGCGCGCCGCCCGCGTTGGTGGCGGCGTTCGCCGTGAAGGTGTCGCCGTCGAGCGTGCCCGAGCAGCCGTCCAGCAAGACCGCGCCGCCGTCGGGCGCGCTGTTGGCCGTCCACGTGTTGCCGTACAGGTCGAGGCCGGTGACCCCGACGGCGTACAGCGCGCCGCCGCCGACGCTCGCGGTGTTGCCGGTGAACGTCGCGTCGCGGATGGTGATGTCGCTGCCGCCCGAGGCGTAGATGGCGCCGCCGCGCGCCGCGGACTGGCCGTCGACGGTGACGTCGTGCACGGTCACCCGTGACGCCCCGTCGAGCGTGATCGCTTGCCCGTCGGTGGCGCCCGTGCCGGTGATGGTCACCGCCCGCAGCGTGATGTCCGAGCCGGTGATCGTGACGGTCGGGCCGCCCGCGGCGTCGAGGATCACCGGAGCGCCGGACCAACCCACCAGGGTGACGGGGCGGCTGAGGGTGAGCGCTTCGCTGTAGGTGCCTTCGTGCACACACACCAGCGCCCCGTCGGGGGCCGCAGCGAGCGCGTCGCTGATCGTCGGGTAGTCAGTGGGGACCCCCACGTCTTCGTCGACGACGGGCGGACCCCCGCAGTCCTCGGTCTTGCCGCTGCACGGCACCTCCTCGGCGCCCGGGTAGACGAGCGGGTCGGTGTCGTCGCAGTCGCTCGCGTCGAGCACGTGGTCGCGCGGCTCCGAGCACGACGGCCGCGCGACGAGCGGGTCACCGAACCCGTCGCCGTCGTCGTCTTTGTAGAACGTAGTGGCGTCGACCGCGCCGCCGTCGTCGACGCCCGCCGCGCAGTCGTTGTCGACGCCGTCGAAGCAGACCTCGGCGGCGCCGGGGTTGATCGCTGGGTTCGTCTCGTCGCAGTCACCGCCGACGTCCACCATGTCGGGCACGGGGGCGCAGGTCAGCACCAGCGTCGCGTCGTCGCCGTACCCATCGCCGTCGGCGTCGGCGTACAGCCGGAGGGCGTCGCGCGCCTCCTCCACCTCGTCGATGATCGCGTCGCAGTCGTTGTCCTCGCCGTCGCATGCCTCGGTGTTGCCGGGGAACACGTCGTCGTCGCTGTCGTCGCAGTCGCCGGTGTGGCCGACGAACCCGTCCGGTGCCCCACACGTGACGACGTCACCCGACTCGGCGCCGACGCCGTCGCCGTCGGCGTCAGGCCAGAAGCGGTCGCCGTTGGTGGGCTCGTCGTCGACGCCGCCGTCGCAGTCGTTGTCGACGCCGTCGCAGTACTCGGGCAGGCCCGGCGCCATCGCGTTGGTGCCGTCGTCGCAGTCGCCGGCGTCGGGCACCCACCACCCGTCGAGCGGGGCCGCGCACGCGTTGACGCTGACCGCGGGATCTCCGTAGCCGTCACCGTCGAGGTCCTGGTACCAAGGCGATCCGTCGGTGGGCTCGTCGTCGACCGTGCCGTCACAGTCTTCGTCGACGCCGTCACACACCTCGGCGTGGCCGGGGTAGATCGCGTTCGCCCCGTCGTCACAATCGCCGCCGACCGCGATCATGCCCTTCGGCGCGTCGCATGCCTGCACCGCGGTGGCGTCGTCGCCGAAGCCGTCGCCGTCCGCGTCGGTGTACCAGGTGGCCTCGTCGGCCGACCCGGGCTCGTCGGTCAGGCTGTCGCAGTCGTCGTCGACGCCGTTGCAGCGCTCGGTCGCGCCGGGGAACACCCCGTCGTCGCCGTCGTCGCAGTCTTCGCCCTCGACGACGCCGTCGCCGTCGCCGTCTCCGGGGAGGGGGGGCTCGGTCTCCGTCTCCGTCGTGCCCGTCTCGGTGGGCTGTTGAGCGGTCTCATCCGTCGTTTTGGTGCAGGCGACGAGGAGGGCGAGGATCCAGAACGGGGTGCGCGACATCCGAGGCTCCGTGGCGGGAGGATAGCGCCCCCCGGCGCGGCAGGCCGCGAAAAAGCAGCGTCAGCACGCCCACGCGACGAGCAGCCGCGCCAGCACCACGGGCGCCAACGCGCCGCCCGACAACCGGACGCCGAGCGCGGCGCTGACCCCGAGGATCAGCCCGCCGAGCGGATCAGCGGGGGTCAACACCAACGGCGTCGCGACGGTGGCGGCGAGCGCGCCGGCGCGGCTGTGCAGCCACCCGCGCAGGTACAGCTCCTGCCCGAGGATCACGACCATCGCGAGCGGGAGCGGATCCGGGTTGAGCCCGAACGCGCCGCGCGCGCGCGCGTCG
>CAIUDO010000514.1 GCA_903897935.1 uncultured Pseudomonadota bacterium | reverse complement strand
GGCCTTGTTTACGGCGCCGGGGCGGCGGCAAGCCGAGCGCGGCGCGCCGCTGCATCGCCTCACGCTCGACCGCGGAGATCTCGTCGAGGATGGAGCGCGTGTCGGTCTTGCGCCGCCGCTCCTCGAACCGACCGGTGAGCCGGCTGTCGGGGTTGAGCGTGTTCCGCTCGAACAAGCTCCACATCTCGTCGCCGTAGCGCCGCTCGGCCAGCGCGGGCACCCACCGCGCGAAGAACGACGTGAGGTTCTTCACGTCGCGGACGAGCATCTTGCGGGCGCCCTGGTTGGCCGCGGCGTCGATCACCTGGGGGAAGTCGATGATCACCGGGCCGTCGGCGCCGAGCAGGATGTTGAAGTCGGAGAGGTCGCCGTGCACGAGGCCGGCGCACAGCATCTTCACGACCTCGCGCAGCAGGTAGTGGAACATGCCCTCCGCGTCGTCGGGGTCGAGGTTGACGTCGGCGAGGCGCGGGGCGGGGTGCCCGTCGTGGCCGAGGATGACCTCCATGAGCAGCACGCCGTCGACGAACTCGTAGGGCTCCGGCACGGCGACGCCCGCGGCGCGCAGCCGGTAGATCGCGTCGACCTCGGTGGTGCGCCACGCGGCCTCGGCCTGCTCCTTGCCGAACCGCGAGCCACGCTCCATCGCCCGTTGCTCGCGGCTGCCCTTGGTGCGGCGCCCCTCGGTGTAGGTGATGCGCTGCCGAAACGACCGTAGGGTGGCGTCTTTGTAGACCTTGGCGACGCACGGGTGCTCGCGCGCGATCACGAGGAACACCTGCGCTTCCTTGCCGGATTGCAACGGGCGCACGATCTCGTCGATCACGCCTTCGTGGATCAGTGAGGTGAGCGCCTCGGGGACCCTCATCAGCCGTCGAGCCGCTCGACGGCCAGCGCGCGCACCACGGCCCCGTCGGCTTCGCCCTTGTGGGCCTTCATGACGGCCCCGAGCACCTTGTTGACGTCGCGGGCGCCGGACGCCCCGGTGGCGGCGATGGCCTCGTCGATCCAGCCGAGGATGGTCGCGCGGTCGGGGCCGGCCGGGATCAGCGCGTCGATGATCGCGAGCTCGGCGATCTCCGGATCCGCGAGATCGGGCCGGCTCGCTGCTTGGTAGGCCTCGATGCTCTCCTTTCGCTGCTTGGCGAGCTTACGGAGGACCTCGACGCAGCGCGCGTCGCTCAGCGTCGACGCGCCGTCTTCTTTCATCGCGACCAGAAACGCGGCCCGGATGTTCCGCAGCCCGAGCGTGCGGGGCGCGTCTTTCGCGCGCATCGCGTCTTTCATCTGGTCGGACACCGTCTCGAGGATGCCCACGTCCGCCTCCATGTCGGTGGGTGTGTACTCCGACCGGTGCGCTCGGTCGACCCGCGGCGGCCTCGCCATCGCCACCCCGCCGCTCGGGTTTGGCTCGACAGCGACCCGACCAGGGTGCCGATGATTCGCACACACGCGGTGCGCGTCCTGGATCAGGCCGCGCGGCAATGCGACGGGGATCACGCCCGAGGAGCGGGAGATCGCTCGGTGGCTGATCCCGGCCCCGTTGGGCCGAGATTGGAAAGCCCGCTTGATCGTGTCGATCAAGCGGGCCGGGCCGCAGCTACGCACCACGGCGGTGTACATGCCTCATAGAGCACGTCACCAGGGGCGTCAAGGAGTAACGTGCATGAGTCGCGTACGCTGCTATGTGGACGGTTTCAACTTGTTTTACGGCCTCAAATGCGCGGGTCTTCGGGACAGCTATTGGCTTGACGTCGTCGAACTCGCTCGGAAGCTCGCGGGGCCTGAGGAGCTGCGCGGCGTGTCGTACTTCACCTCGCGGGTCCGGCGCGAGCCAGCGGAGGCAGAGCGGCAGTCCGTCTACCTCGACGCGCTCATTGACCACGATCGTGCGCGGGCACGCCGTTCTTGAGCGTCCACTATGGAACGTTCATGCGAACAACTGAAAAATGCCGGGATTGCAGCAGCAAGAGAGACCACTTCCGAGAGAAGCAGTCGGACGTTAACTTGGCCACCGAGCTGCTCACAGACGGTGTGCGCGACCTTTTCGACGTAGCTTGGTTGATTTCGGGGGATGCCGACCTCACGACGCCTGTCCGACGCGTCCGCGAGTTGTGGCCCGCGAAGCGCGTGTTCGTGGCATTTCCTCCCCGAAGGGCAAGCAAGGCCCTCCGCGATGCTGCGGACCGGTCTGTCAACCTGACCGCCGAGATCCTGCGACATTCGCTCCTTCCGGAGCGAGTGGTCACGCCACGGGGAGCGACGCTAGAGCGGCCCCCCCGTTGGAGGGGCGACCCGCCGTAGGCGGCCGGCGCGTCACCGCCAGTCGTCGTCGGGCTTGCCGGCGGCCGGCGCCGTCCGGTTCGCACGCGTGTCGCGCTCACACTTCAGCGCGAACAGCAAGTGAGCGCACGGCCGAGCTCCGCACCGATCGGCGGTGCCCAATCGGCTCCCGCGGCGCCTCACCCGAGCCCGGACGCGACTCGGGTGGCCTCCTGGATCGTTCGGGCGAGCGTGCTGCGGATGCGGCCGTCCTCCATGGTGAGCAGCCCGGCGATGGTGCACCCGGCGGGCGTGGTGACCTGGTCCTTGAGGGCCGCCGGGTGCTCCCCGCGCTCGAGCACGAGCCGCGCTGCGCCGAGCATCGTCTGCGCGGCGAGCTCGATCGCGACGGC
>CAIUDO010000513.1 GCA_903897935.1 uncultured Pseudomonadota bacterium | reverse complement strand
TGCAGCGCCGCCATATCGAACACGTCCTGCGCGGGGTCGAGCGCGAACTTGAACCCGTCGCCGAGCAGCGCCTTGAGCTTGACCACGTTCAGGAAGATCGAGCCGTCTTGCGGCGCACCCACGAAGATCGGCACCCCGGCCTGCCAACACGCCGACAACAAGCACGGCTGCTCGACGCCGACGGCCTGCTCGATCGCGTGCATGCGCTCCCCGAGCAGCGCGTGCATCTCCCAGGTCGCCATCGGGCGAGCGAACGCCTCGTCCTTCATCAGGCGCAAGAACAAGCGGTCGGTGTCGAGCAGCACGTCTTCGTCGAACCCGATGTCGTAGATTCGGATGATCCTTGCTTCTCGGAGCCGTGTGTCACCCGCTTGTGGGTCGACCTCGCGCAGCGCGTGCCCGATCACCCGGTGCGCGTCGTGGTACAGGTTGGCGCCCGTGGTGGTGAGCACGTCGACGACGCCGTGCTGGATCATCGGGACCACGCACGACCGGTGCAAGCCGGCCGGCGTCATCGCGCCGGACATGGTGAGGAACACGGCGTGGTCGCTCTCGGCGCTGTGCTTCATCAGGCGCCACGCGGTGCGCACCTGCCGGCCCACGAACGCCGGGAACGCGTGCTCGAGGAGCTGTTCGGCCGTCTCCCCGCCACGAATAGCGACGGGACGGACCTCGGGGGACTGCTGAAACACGCCACGCAACGACACGAGCCCTCCAGGGACGTCGACCGGTAGCACGGGGCCCGGACCACCGCCGCCCGTCAGGGCGCCGTGGCCTTGGCCCAACGACGGCGCATCACGGCGGGCAACGTCGACAACGACGCCTCGACGCGCGCGACGAGGGCCGCGCGATCGGGGACCGCGTCGAGCAGCGCCAACACGTCCCAAAGGTCCGCTGGGCCGCCGGCGTAGAGCTTGAGCAGCACGAGATCCTCCGGCGTGACGACCCGCAGGTCCAAGCCTGCCCACGCCACCGGCACCGCTCGCGCCAACACGGCGGCTTGCCAGCCGAGCGGCCCGAAGACGACGACGTCGACGGGACGGCCGGGACCGGTCACCCGAACGACGCCCGCCAGCGGGTCTTGCAGGTCTCCGCGCCGCACGTCGACGGCGCACCCGGAGCCGACGTGCACCCACAGCGCCGGATCGAGCACCTTCGGATCACAAGCCATCAAGTCGATGTCGAGCGTGCTGCGCGCGACCGCGTGCGCGCTCAGCGCCGACGCGCCGATCAACGCACAAGGAACGTCCGCTCGCGCGAGCGTGGCCACCACGACCGCGAGCGGGGTCATGGCTCGGCGCAGCGCGACGGGGCGCGGCCTCGGGCGCGTGCCTTCCGGATCGCGGCGCGCGCCTCCTGCTCCGTGACGCCGTGCAGCGCGCAGTACAACGCGACCTGCGCGTCGCCGAGGGCGAGCGCGGCGTCCATCCGCTCTTGGGGCGTGTCGCCACCCGCGGGCCGGTGCCGTTCCATGGTCCGGTCGTAAGGGGCCGGCCCCGAATGAGCTACGCGCTTCGTCACAACCAAGCCCGCGCCCACGCGTACAGCGGCCGCAGCGGCGCCGCGTAGAACAAGTCCTGCCCGTACGCCCAGAACAGGGCCCGCACCCCACACACGACGGCGGTGCCGGCGACCGCCCCGACGACCAGCGCGACCTCTCCGGGCCGCATCCGCAGCGGACGCCACGACGCCCGAGCCACGTCCGGGTCGTAGCCGCGGCTGTCGAGCGACTCCGCGAGCGCGGCGGCCCGCCGCCACGACCGCGCGACCACCGGCACCAGCAGCTCGAGCTCGAGCAGCAACCACTGGTGCGGCCATCGACGCCACGCCGCCCGCCCCCGCGACGCCCGCGACGCCCGCACCCACCACAGCTCCCGCACCACCTGCGGCACGAACCGCAGCGCGGCCGCCACCATCAGCGCGAGCGGCCCTGGCACCCGCAGCGCGCGCAGCCCCAGGAGCAGCCGATCCGGCGGCACCCGCACCGCCACCGCGGCGCCGGCGGTGGTCAGCGCGACGAACCGCAGGGACTGCTCGAGCCCGTGCACCACCCCCTCCCGCCACAGCACGATCGGGCCGAGCTGGACCCAGACCACCCGAGGCAAGTCGCCGTAGAACAAGCCTTGGGAGAGCGCCGTCGACCACACCAGCGCCGCCAGGGCCGCAGCGACGCGTAGCCACGGCACCCCCCGGCCGGCCCCCGCCAGCGCCACCACGCCGACCCCCGCCAAACCGGCCAACGAAGCGGTCTGATCCACCGCGAGCACCAGGCACCCGAGGCAGCCCAGCAAGACCAACGGCACGCGCGGATCGAGGGCCACCATCACGACACCTCGACCGCGTCGGGGTCGCAGGGGGGCAGCCCGCGCGACGCGCAGAGCGCCACCCACTCGGGCACCCCGAGCCCCGCGGCGCCGAGCTTCGCCGTCGCGCCAGCGGGCGGACCGTCGTAGACCACCCGGCCGCCCGCCAACAACACCACCCGCGTGGCCCGGACGAGCGCGAGGCCGATGTCGTGGGTGGTGAACAGGAGCGCGCTGGCGCCGAGATCGTCGGTGATCGCGTCGAACATCGCGGCGACGTGCGCGGCGTCCTGGCCCGCGGTCGGCTCGTCGAGCACGAGCAGCTCCGGTCGGCTCGCCCACGCCGCCCCAACCGCCACCCGGAGGCGCTGCCCCCGCGACAAGGCGTGGGGCGGCGCCTCCAGCTTGCCCCCCACCCCCAGCAGCCCGGCCAACCCCATGACGCGGGCGTGCACCCGGTCCCGCGACCAGCCCGCTTCGAGCAACCCGTACGCGAGCTCGTCGTAGACGGTCCGGCGGAACAGGACGAGGTCGGGATCCTGCGGCACCACCACCAGCCGCCCCGTCCGCACGGCGGCGCGATCGTTCGCGATCCGGTCGAGCAACGTGCTCTTTCCGGCCCCGTTCCGGCCGAGCACCGCCACCCGCTCCCCCGGCCCCACCACCAACCGTACGCCGTCGAGCGCGGGGCGCGTGGCGCCAGGCCACGACCAGGTCAGCGCGCGCGCCACCAACAGCGGGGGCACCTCCCCCCCGACCGGTGGGCGCGCCGCAGCAGCCAACCGACACGCGCTCAACGGTCGCGGCGCCGCCCGATCCGCCAGCGACAACACCCCGGGGAGGTGCACCCCGACGCGCCGCAGCGCCGCCACCTCCGCGCTGCCGGCGACGAACGCCGACGACGGCGCGTCCAGCGCTACCCTCCCCTCGGCGAGCACCACCACCCGGTCCGCGAGGGGCAAGCACGCCTCCGCGCGGTGCTCCACCAGCACGACCGCGCCCCCGTCGGCCGCGAACGCGCGGACGCGCTCGGACAGCGCGACGATCGCGTCAGTATCGAGCTGAGCGAACGGCTCGTCGAGCAGAAGCACCCGCGCGCCCGCCGCCAGCGCGGCCGCCGTCACCAGCCGCTGCACCTGCCCCCCGGACAGCGCCCACGTGGGGTGCCCTCCCCCTTCGACGACCAACCCCGCCCACCCGATCGCCTCGGCGACCCGGGCGGCGACCCGGTCGGGCGCCCACCCCGACGACTCCAACGCGAACGCCAGCTCGTCGGCGATCGTCCCGGCGACGACCTGATCCGCAGGCTCCTGCTGCACCAGCCCGACGTGCTCCGGCCGTCCGGCGCGGGGGATCCCGCGCAGCGGCCGCCCCGCGACGTGCACGTGCCCCTCGACGACCCCGTTCTCCCCCGCGATCCCACACAGCAGCCGCACCAGGGTCGACTTTCCCCCGCCGCTCGGGCCGGCGACCCACACGATCGAGCCGGCGGCGACGCGCAGATCGACCCCGTCGAGGCCGACCGTGCCGTCCGGGTACGTGTACCGAAGGCCGACCGCCTCGATCATCGCTGCATCCCGCGCACGGTGCCCACCAGCGGCTGGGCGAGCGCCACCGCGAGCAGGACGTACAAGAACCCAGGACCGACCAACACCATGGCGACGTACCAGTCGGCGAGGAACAGCCGCCACGCGACCGCCTGCACCGCCAATCCCAGCCCTGACCCAATCAGGTGGGCGACCGCGAGCGGGGGGCCGAGCACCCACCACCGCCGCGCGGCCGACGCCCGCACCCACTCGGGCCCCGCACCGACCAAGGGAGACGGAGGATCTTCCGACTTCGTCGGAACATCCGAAGCGACCGCCGGGAGGGCGGACAACGGAAGTGGGGCCCGGTCCGCCGCGAATCCGCTGGCACCCGTGATCGGCTTCGCAGCTCGCGGCGGAGGCGTCAGCCAGGGCCCCGCACCGACCAAGGGAGACGGAGGATCTTCCGAC
>CAIUDO010000512.1 GCA_903897935.1 uncultured Pseudomonadota bacterium | reverse complement strand
CCCACGAGCACACCAGCGTGTCGCCCGCCGTCGCCGGATCGGGCGAGATGGTCACCGAGACGATCGACGGCAGGCTGTTCTCCACCGCCACGCTCGCCGACGCCGACGCCACCCCGCCGTGCGCGTCGGTCGCGCTCGCGACGCACGCGACGAGCTGCCCCGGGTCGGTGCGCCCGGCGTCCACCGCGTAGATGGAGCCCGTACCCAACGACGCGCCGGTCGTGGTGTTCGTCCACACGAACGTGGGCGCGACCGGCCAGCCGTCCGGGTCGGTCGCCGTCGCGCTGCACACCAGCACGGAGCCCACCCGCACCCCGGTCGACGGCGTGATCACCACATCGGCGACCACCGGAGGCTGGTTGTCGACCGTGACGCTGGCGGATCCGACGTCGGTGGCGCCCGCGGCGTCCGTGGCGGTCGCGGTGCAGCGCACCGACTCGGTCGGCGCCACCGTGACCGGGTCGAGCGCGATAGTCGCGCCCGCGCCGAGCGACGCGCCCGTCGACGCGTTCGTCCACGCGTAGGCGATCGACGGCGCCGGGCCGTCCGGATCCGACACGGTCGCGAGGCACCCCAACGAGGACGCGGTCGTGACGCCGACCGACGGCGTGATGGTGACGAGATCGACCGACGGCGGCTCGTTGTCGAGCACCACCGACGCCGACGCCACGTCGGTCGCGCCCTCGTCGTCCGTAGCGGTCACGGTGCACTGGACGGTGTCCCCGAGCTGCGCGATCGTAGGATCGAGCGTCACGGACGCGCTGGTCGACAGCACCGCGAGGCCGCGCAGGTTCACCCAGGCGTAGCCGAGCGACGGGGTGTCGCCGTCGACGTCGGACGCCGTCGGCAAGCACGTGAGCGTCGTCGTGATGCCCGCCCCGGACGGCGGATCGAGCACGAGCGCGCTGATCACGGGCGGCGTGTTGACCACCTCCACCGACGCGGTCGCCGGCGGGCCCTCCCCGTCTCCGTCCGAAGCGCGGGCTTCGACCGTGTACGTGCGCCCCTTGACCGTCCCTGCTGCCGGGAACGTCGCGCTCGACGACCACCCGCTCAGCACGCCGTCTTCGTACCAGGTGTAGACGTAGCTGATCGGGCCGGTGGCGTCGGGGTCGACCGCGCCGGCGGCGGTCGCGACGAGATCCTGCACGGTCGTCGGCACCGGCGGCGTGAGCGTCACCGAGGGCGTGGTGGGCACCTGGTTGACGAACAGGTCGATCGCCGCGCTGGCGGTCAGCGAAGACGGATCGACCGCCTGGAGCGTGACGATCTGCGGCCCAGGCGCCAACAAGGTCGTCGAGAACGTCGTGGCGCCCGAGCCGTCCGCGCCCGCGGTCGACAACACCCCGGACACGTCGGAGGACCACGTGAGCGCGAGCCCGGCGGGGCCGTCGTCGGCGTCGGACACGTCGCCGGAGAACACGACGCGCTCGCCCTCGTTGACCACCGCGCCGTCCGCCGGGGCGTCGATGCGCACCTCCGGCGCGTACCCGACCGACACGGAGACCGACGCCGAGCAGGCCACGCCCGCTTCGTCGACCACCTCGAGCGACAACCGGTGCACACCCGCGGACAAGTCGGCGGTCGAGAACGACACCCCGCCGTCGCTGTCGGGCGCGCCGCTCCACAACGCGCCGTCGGCGTCGCTCGCCCACGACGCGACCAGCGCGGCCGCCGCCGACTCGTCGTCGGAGGCTTCGCCGTCGAGGCGCACGACCTGGCCGAACACCAGGCCCGCGCCGTCGGCGGGCGTGAGGATGGCGCAGTCGGGCGGCGTGTTCGGCGGGCCGACCTCGACGATGATCGAGGCCACGCCGATGTTGCCGAGCGTGTCGGTCGCCGTGAGCGACAACACGTGCGTGCCCTCGTCGAAGATCGCGGTGCCGCCCGTGTTGCCGCTCGCGTCAGGCGCGCCTTCGACGAGCACACCCTGCGGATCCGACGCCCACACGACCTGCAGGTCGTCTTCGGCGTCTTCGTCGTCGATCGCGAGGCCGTCCAGCACCACCGTCGCGCCCGCGTACAGGGTCGCGCCGTCCGCCGGCTCCCGGATCTCGACGACTGGCGGCGCGTTGGGCTCGAGCACCACCGTGATGACGTCCGTGCCGGCGGCCCCGCGCGGATCTCGGACCTCGACCGCCACCTGGTCGTCGTCGCCGACCAGCGTGAGCTCGCACGTGGTCGTGCCGTCTTCGCCGGGCACCACGTCGACGCACACCGGCGCGCCCATCACCGTCCACGTCGCGAGCAGCTCCGTCTCGTCGTCGTCGACGTCACTGGCGACCGCCCGGAACAGGGTCGCGGCGCCTTCTTCGACCACCGTGCCGTCGACGTGCGACACGATCTCGACGTCGGGCTCCGCGTTGTAGGCTTTGACCCCGATGTCTGGGGCACACGCCGCCAACAGGGACAACGCGATGAGGGAAGTGGATCGGCACATGGCTGAGCTCCGCGGCCGGAGTCTACGCCACTCGGCGCGGCGAACGTGCGTCGTTGGGCCGGCTCCTGCCAGCGACCCGCGCCCGCACGCGCTAGACTGCACGCCTCATG
Organism: uncultured Pseudomonadota bacterium; assembly: GCA_903897935.1. Lineage (GTDB taxonomy): Bacteria > Myxococcota_A > UBA796 > UBA796 > CAIUDO01. Next base: position 15,407 of record CAIUDO010000512.1, on the reverse strand, counting down.
GGGGACCGATGACGACGACCACCTGGCGCGCCTTGACGGGCGCTGCGCTCCTTGCCCTCACCGCGTGCGAAGAGAAGCTGCCGGAGAGCACCGTCCCGCCGACCGAAGAAGAGGAGTGCGTCCAGGTCACGTGGTACGCGGACGCCGACGGCGACGGCCACGGCGTGGTCAGCAACACGCTGGTCGACTGCTCGAACGCCGAGGTCCCCGGCTACGTGACCGACGTGTTCGACGACTGCAACGACACCAACCCCCAGGTCCACCCCGGCCTCGACGAGGTGTGCGACGGCATCGACCAGGACTGCGACGCCCAGGTCGACGAAGACGCGGTCACGTCGGTCCCGTGGTACGCCGACCTCGACGGCGACAGCTACGGAGACGCCGGCAACATCCGCGAGTCGTGCGAGCAGCCCCCCGGCTTCGTCGCCGACGCGACCGACTGTGACGATTACAACGCCGACGTGAACCCGGGCGGCGCCGAGGTATGCAACCAGCTCGACGACGACTGCGACACCGTCGTCGACAACCGCGACGCGATGCCGTACTACACCTACTTCTACGACAAGGATGCCGACACGTTCGGCGACCCGCTCGACACGGTCGAGGCGTGCGAGCGCCCGGACGACGCGCTGGAGGACTTCAGCGACTGCGACGACCTCGACCCCGCCGTCTTCCCCGGCGCCGAGGAGACCTGCAACGACGTCGACGACGACTGCGACGGCACGATCGACGACCCCGACGTGCTCGCGTACGCCACCTGGTACACGGACGACGACGGCGACACCTTCGGCGACGTCACCACCGCCTTGTCGACTTGCCACACCCCCAAGGGCATGACCCTCGTGGGCAGCGACTGCGACGACACCGACCCCAACGTCAACCCCGACATCGACGAGGCGTGCAACAGCGTCGACGACGACTGCAACGGCATCGTCGATGACCCGCACATCTGGGACTACTGGTACGTCGACGTCGACGCCGACGGCTACGGCGACGAGTCGTCCTCCATCTACTCGTGCAGCCCGGTGCCCGGTCGGTCGGTCGACGGCGGCGACTGCGACGACGGCGACGACTCCATCAACCCGGGCGCTCCCGAGCTCTGCAACTCCGTCGACGACGACTGTGACGGGATCACGGACAACCCCGAGGACATCTACCACGACTGGTACATCGACATGGATGGCGACGGCTACGGCGACAGCGCAACCGCCATCTCGAGCTGCCTCGACGTCCCCGATCGCGTCTTGCTCGGCGGCGACTGCGACGACATCGACCCCGGCGTGAACCCCGGCATGGAAGACCTGTGCGGTGACGGCATCGACCTCGACTGCAGCGGCGGCGACGCCTGCCGCCCGGCGCACATGAGCGAGGTGTTCACCTGGACGGCCACGTACGGCCAGTACTGCGGCAGCCCGCCGAACGCCTACTACCGGTACTACGGCGAGCTGACGTTCGACGAGTGCGACGAGAAGGCCAACTCCACCGGCACCCAGTGGTTCGTCGGCATCTCGTCGCCGTACACGGCCGGCTGGATCGGCGATCAAGACGCCATGAACGCCGTGTCCACGAGCCCCGCCGACTGGACGCGCGAGGTCATCACGCCGCGCACCAGCCTCAAGAGCTGCACGCTGGCGGTGTTCGACCACCGCACCGCACCGACCGTGTCGCCGGCCGAAGAGACCTACGTCGATACGCTGGGGCGCGTGTGGCACTACTGGCAGATCAACCGCCAGACGGCCAGCCAGGCGATCGCGTTCGCCGATGATCGCGGCGCGCGCATCATCAACCCGAACACCGTCGGGCTCACCGGGGTCCAGCGCATGACGGCGCCGACCCACTGGTGCCACGCCAGCGCCCAGTTCAACGGCGGCAGCAACTGCAACACCGACAACATCTGCGACTTCATCGTCGGCTACTACGAGTGAGGCCATGCTGAACCTCGTCCTCGCGCTCTTCGCCTGCACCAAGCCAGCTACCGACGAGCCCCTGCCGGTCGAGACCGGCGATGGGTGCACCGAGGTCACCTGGTACGCCGACGCCGACGGCGACGGGCACGGGGTCGCCACCTCGTCGCTCGTCGACTGCTTGGAGTCGGACGTCTCCGGGTACACGCCAGACAGCTTCGACGACTGCGACGACACCAACCCGCAGGTCCATCCTGGCCTGTTCGAGGTGTGCGACGGCATCGACCAAGACTGCGACGGCGCGATCGACGAAGACGCCACCGGCACCGTCCCGTGGTACGCCGACCTCGACGGCGACGGGTTCGGCGACCTCGGCAACGTGCGCGACTCCTGCGAGCAGCCCCCGGGCTTCATCGCGGACGCGACCGACTGTGACGACTACAACGTCGACGTCAACCCAGACGGCACCGAGTCGTGCAACGGCCTCGACGACGACTGCGACGGCACGGTCGACGACCCGGACGAGATCCCCCACGAGCCGTTCTACGCCGACAAGGACCTGGACGGCTACGGTGACCCGCTCGACTTCGTGCTCGCGTGCGAGCAGCCCGAGGGCCTGCTGACCGACGACTCGGACTGCGACGACAGCAACGACGCCGTGTTCCCCGGCGCCGAGGAGGTCTGCAACGGCGAAGACGACGACTGCGACGGCACGGTCGACGACCCCGACGCGCTCCCCTACACCACGTACTACGTCGACACCGACGGCGACGGCTTCGGCGACCCGGCGACCGCGCTCGCCGCCTGCGAGGCCGTCCCGGGCCTCGTGATCATCGGCAACGACTGCGACGACGCGTCCGACGCGATCTTCCCCGGGGCGCCCGAGTCGTGCAACGGCGTCGACGACGACTGCGACGGCACCCTCGACGATCCGGAGCTGTTTCTGAGCTGGTACGTCGACGGCGACGCCGACGGGTATGGCGTCGGCGCGCCGGTCTCGAGCTGCAGCCCGGTCGCGCGCCGCGCCCCCGCTGGCGGCGACTGCGAAGACGGCGACCCCGCCATCAACCCAGGCGCCCTCGAGCTCTGCAACCTGATCGACGACGACTGCGTCGGCTCGATCGACGATCCGGGCGAGATCTACCACGACTGGTACCTCGACCTCGACAGCGACGGCTACGGCGACGACGCGACGGCGCTGTCGAGCTGCAGCACCGTCCCCGGGCGGGTGACCGACGGCGGCGACTGCGAAGACGGCGATCCCACCATCAACCCGGGCGCCGACGATCTTGCGGTCTGCAACGGCGTCGACGACGACTGTGACGGCACGATCGACGACGGGTCGATCCTCTGGTACCTGGACGCCGACGGAGACGGGTACGGCGACGCGACCGTGTTCGTAGAGGACTGCGTGGCGCCAGCCGGGTTCGTCGACAACGACCTCGACTGCGACGACAGCGATCCGCTGCTGATCGCGTGCGGCGGTGACATCGACCTCACGGGCGTGTGCGCGTACGGATTCAACCGGACGGTGTACTCGGCGGGCGCGCCCGAGCTGCTGATCGTCGGCGTGTACCAGCCCGATCGCAGCGGCACCATCGACGTCGCCGTCGACCGGCCCGGCTCCGACGTCGTGCTGCTCGTGTCGTCCTACGAGCCCGTGCACTGGAACGTGACGGTCACGCCCACCACGAACCTGCGTGAGATCATCCTCAACGGGTACAACACGCACACGTACACGGCGCCGGCAGGCCCGATCATCACGCGTAAGGACGGGGTCGGCCGATACTTCGAGGCGTGCGGGTACGCCCTCCCCGTCCCGATGGGCAGCGGGTGCAACACCTCGAACCTGATCGCGCGCGCGGAGGCGTACGTCGGGGCGCCCATGTACGCGTTCGGCGGCTGTTATGAAGGGTACTCGTTCGATCTCGGCTACACGCCCTGACGCCCACGCCCGGCCCGCGGCGGCCAGGCGCCGCACCCAGGCCATGAACCGCTCGGAGCACCGATGGAACCCCGCGACGCCGCGACCCTGGATCTGTTCGGGACGCGCCTCGTGAGGGCGGCGCTGCTCGTGGTAGTCGTCGTGGTCCCAACGCTGGCGGGCGGCTGCGGCGGCAAGGCCGACTGCGTGGTGGAGACCCGGTACCACGATCTCGACGGGGACGGGTTCGGCGGCCGGTCGCTCACCGGGTGCTTCGCCCCGTCGGCCACGTCGTGGATCGAGGTCTCCGGCGACTGCCACGACGACGACCCGGCGGCACACCCCGGCGCGTTCGAGCGCTGCAACGCCCAAGACGACGATTGCGACCGCCAGACCGACGAAGACCTCCCCGGCCCGTGGTACGCCGACGCGGACGGTGACGGCTGGGGCGACGCGCTAGACGTCGCCGACCTCTGCTTGCCCGGGCGCGTGCACACCCCCGGCGACTGCGACGACGACGCGCCGAACCGCAGCCCGACCGGCGCCGAGGTGTGCGACGGGCTCGACAACGACTGCGACGGCTTCGTCGACGAAGCCGACGAGCCCCGCTACGCCGACGCCGACCACGACAACCACGGGGACCGCACGCAGCCGCTCGGCGTGTGCGGCGTGCTGCTCGGAGACGACTGCGACGACACCGACCGCGACGTGCGGCCGGGCGCCGTCGAGTCGTGTGACGGCGTCGACAACGACTGCGACGGCGTCATCGACGGGGTAGGCCCCTGGTACGCCGACGATGACGACGACGGCTGGGGCGACCCGGGCGCGCCGCAGTGGACGTGCTCCGGCGGCGTGAGCCTGGCCGGCGACTGCGACGACACCGATCGCGACGTGCACCCGGCCGACGGCCCGTGCACGGTGCGAGGCCAGAACTGCGACCTGTGTGACGGGGTCGACACCGACTGCGACGGCCGGGTCGACGAAGACGCGGCCGCGGTGGCCTGGATCGACGCGGACGGCGACGGGTTCGGCGACCCGCTGCTCGGCGCCTGTGCTGAGGCCGACGGGCTCGTCACCGTGGCCGGAGACTGCGCAGACACCGACCCGGAGCGGTTCCCCGGCGCCCTCGAGCGCTGTGACGGCGTCGACCAGGACTGCGACGGCGTCGTCGACGGCGGGCCGTGGGTCGCGGATCGCGACGGCGACGGGTTCGGCGACGCCACCGACCCCGGCGGGTCGGAGTGCGGGGAGGGTTTGACCTCGGACCGCTCAGACTGCGACGACGCCGACCCGGATCGCAGCCCGTCCGCCAGCGAGCGGTGCAACAGCCTCGATGACGACTGCGACGGCCGGGTCGACGAGGACCCCGTCGACGCCGCCGCGATCTGGTTCGCAGACGCCGACGGGGACGGTTTCGGCGACCCGTCCCTCGCGTTCGGATCGTGCGGGGGGCCAGTCCCCGGGGCGGTCGCCAACGACGCCGACTGCGACGACGGGCGCGCCACCACGTTCCCCGGCGCCACCGAGTACTGCAACGGGCGTGACGACGACTGCGACGGCGACATCGACGTGATCGGCGACGACGTCTGCGTCGATGGGCACGGCACCGAGGTGTTCGAGCCGACGGACACCGAGGGCTGGTACTGTTCGGGCGGCGCCCAGGTGCACTACACCTACTTCGGCGAGCTCACGTACGATGAGTGCGAGCGCCTCGCGAACCGCACCGCCACGCAGTGGTACGTCGGGATCAGCACCGATTACACGGTCGGCTGGATCGGCGCCGACGACGACGCGAGCGCGGCCCGCACCAGTCGGTTCTCGTGGCAAGACGAGACCATCGTCGATCGCGACACGCTCGCGAGCTGCGTGCTGGGCCAGTTCGAGCACCGCACGGAGCCCACGGTCTCGCCCGCCGAAGAGTCGTACACCGACGACGAAGGTCGCCACTGGGTGTTCTGGCGCCTCACCCGGCAGACCCACAGCCAGGCCATCGCGTTCGCCGATGATCGCGGCGCCCGCATCATCAACGGCGACCAGGTCGGCCTCGTCGGCGAGCGCTCGATGACGGCGCCGACCCACTGGTGCCATGCCGGAGCCGAGTTCAACGGCAGCGGCCAGTGCAACACCGACGACCGCTGCGACTTCATCGTGGGCTATTGGGAGTGAACGGCGCGGCTGGGGGCGCAAAAAACCGGTCCTGACGCCCCCGCTCTGGTGTACACTGCCGCGACCGCGCAGGAGTGTACGATGCGAAGCCTGACGATGATCGGCCTGTCCCTGGCCATGTCCGTCGCGTGCGACAAGGGTCTGCCCCCGAGGGAGGTGCCCACCGAGACCGGGGACGAGTGCGTCAAGGTCACGTGGTACGCCGACAATGATGGCGACGGGCACGGCGTCGTATCCAACACGATCGTCGACTGTTCGAACGCGGCGCTGTCGGGCTACACCACCGACAGTTACGACGACTGCAACGACAACAACCCGCAGGTGCACCCGGATCTGCCCGAGGTGTGCGACGGCATCGACCAGGACTGCGACGCCCAGATCGACGAAGACGCCATCACCAGCGTGGACTGGTTCGCCGACCTCGACGGCGACGGGTTCGGCGATCCCGACAACGTCCGCCCGTCGTGCGAGCAGCCGCCCGGCTACGTCGAAGACAACACAGACTGCAACGACTACGACGAAGACGTCAACACGGCGGCGACCGAGTCGTGCGACGGCGTCGACGAAGACTGCGACGGCACGATCGACGATCGCGACACCGTCCCGTACTACACGTACTACGCCGACAAAGACGCGGACGGCTTCGGTGCGGACGACGACACCGTGGTCGCGTGCGAGCTGCCGAAGGGCATGTTGGAGAAGGGCGGCGACTGCGACGACATCGAGCCCCTCATCAACCCGGCCGGCACCGAGACCTGCAACGGCGCCGACGACGACTGCGACGGCACGATCGACGATCCGGACGAGCTCACCTACACCACTTACTACTACGACGCCGACGGCGACGGCTACGGCGACGCATCGAGCCCGGTCTCGAGCTGCGGCGAGGTGTCGGGCGTGGTCGCGATCGGCAGCGACTGCAACGACGCGGACCCGCTGATCGCGCCCGGGGCGGCGGAGTACTGCAACGGCATCGACGACGACTGCGACGGCACGATCGACGATCCCGCCGAGGTCTACCACTACTGGTACGTCGACGACGACGGCGACGGGTACGGCGTCGACGGCACGGGCATCTACAGCTGCTCGGTCGAGCCCGGCCGCTCGTTGGAAGACGGCGACTGCGACGACCGCGATCCGGGCGTGAGCCCCGGCGCCAAGGACGTCTGCGGCGACGGCCTCGACGTCGACTGCGACGGGTCGGACAACTGCCACCCCGGCCACATGAGCGAGCCGTTCGTGTGGACGGGGACGCAGGGCCAGTGGTGCTACGGCGACGCGCTGCTGTACTACGCGTACTTCGGCGAGATCACGTTCGACGAGTGCCAGGACATCGCGAACGCGACGGGCACGCAGTGGTTCGCCGGCTTCTACAGCCCGTACGCGCAGGGGTGGATCGGCGGGCAAGACGCCACGAACGCGAACGCGACGTCGGCGGGCGACTGGACGAACGAGGTGCTCACGCCGCGGTCGTCGCTGCGGAGCTGTGCGCTCGCCGTGTTCGACCACCGCACGGCCCCGACCGTGTCGCCGGTCACCGAGTACTACACTGACGCCGACGGGCGCGACTGGGTCTACTGGCGCGTCGACCGGCAGACCCACAGCCAGGCCATCGCGTTCGCCGACGACCGCGGGGCCCGCATCCTCAACCCGAACGAGGTCGGTCTGACCGGGCTCGCGAAGATGACGGCGCCGACCCACTGGTGCCACGCCGGCGCGCAGTTCAACGGCGGGTCGAACTGCAACTCCGACAACATCTGCGACTTCATCGTCGGCTACTGGGAGTAGCGCCTCGCGAGGCTGGCCCCACCATCGGCGAACCCGACGGCCACGAGCGCGCCGTCGGCTTCGATGATGGGCCGGCGCAGCAGCATCGGGTCGGCGGCGTACGCGTCGATCCACTCGGCGTCCGACCAGCCGTCCTTCTCTGCCCCGAGCGCCCGGTACGCGCCGCCGCTGGTGTTGCGCAGCGGCGCGTACCCGACCGCGGCCACCCACCCCGCGACGCGCGCACGATCGGGCGGATCGGCACGGAGGTCGACCCACCGGTAGGTCGCACCTCGATCGTCGAGCCACTTCCGTGCTTTCTTGACCGTCCCGCACGTCGGGATGCCGTACACCACCAGCTCCACACCGCCTCCTAGGTCCAATGCCGATCACTTAGCCGAGAAATGGCGGAGCGATGAGCGGGACTTCGGGGATCCGGCAGCTGACCGCTGACCGCTGACCGCCGCTTAGCGCAGCCCGAGCTCGCGCATCTTCCGCCACAGCGTCGAGCGGCTGGTGCCCAACAACGCAGCGGCCTCGGCCTTCCGACCACCCGTCTTGCGCAGGGCCTCGACGATGAGCTCGCGGTCGGGCAGTTCGTCGGGCCCGTCGCTGGGGCGCCGCTGCGGCTGCACGCCGCGCAGCTCGGGCGGCAGGTCGTCGAGCGTCAGCGTCGAGCCCTCGCCGATGGCGAAGGCGTGCTCGATGACGTTGCGCAGCTCCCGCACGTTGCCCGGCCAGTCGTAGCCGACCAGCGCCGCGCGCACCGCTGGATGCACCTTGTCGACGACACGCAGGCCGAACGCGTTCTGCTGCAGGATGAACCACCAGGTGAGGACCTCGACGTCGCCGACGCGATCGGCGAGCCGCGGCAGGAACATCGGCACCACGCGCACCCGGTACATCAGGTCTTCACGGAACCGGCCTTGTTCCACCCGTAAGCGCAGGGCCTCGTGCGTAGCGGACACGAGGCGCACGTCGACCTGGACCGGCTCCGTCCCGCCGACCGGCACGAACCGGCCTTCTTGCAACACGCGCAGCAAGCGGGCCTGCACCTCGATCGGGATCTCGGCGATCTCGTCGAGGAACAACGTGCCCTTGTCGGCGAGCGCGAACACCCCGGTCCGGTCCCGCACCGCGCCAGTGAACGACCCGCGCACGTGCCCGAACAGCTCGCTCGCCAGCAGATCTCCGGTGAGCAGCGCGCAATTGACCGCCTGAAACGGGCCACCCGCTCGAGGCGACAGCGCGTGGATGGCGCGCGCCACGAGGTCCTTTCCGGTGCCGGTCTCCCCACGGACGAGGACGGAGGCGTCCGTGCGCGCGACGCGCCGCACCCGCTCGAAGAACTCGATCATGGACGGCGCGGTGGTGATCATGCCGTAGAAGTCGACCACGCCGGGGAACCGTTCCGTGAGCGCCGTGAGGTCGTCCCTCCTCATAAGATCGTCTTCCCAAGGGCCGATTGGATGAGCCAGACCGCGAGGCGCCCCGTCTTGTTGCGCTCGTCGAGCGTGGGGTTGAGCTCCACCATCTCCATGCCGAGCAGCCGGCCGGTCGCGCAGCCGAGCTCACACAGCAGGTGGCTCTCCCGCAGCGACAGCCCACCCGGCACCGGGGTGCCGACGCCCGGCGCGTCGTCGGGGTCGACGCCGTCCAGGTCGAACGACAGGTGCACGCCGGCGGTCGCGGCGAGGGCCCGCGTGTAGGCCTCGCGCACACACTCCGACGTGCCGCGCGCGTCGAGCTCGCTCATCGTGTAGACGCGCACGCCGAGCTCCTTGACGATCGGGATCTCGGTCGCGTCGACGTCGCGCACGCCGACGAGCACGACGTCGGCGGGGTCCAGCGCCGGCGCGCCGTCCCCGACGAGGTCGACGAGCGACAGCGGCCCGCGACCGAGCAGCGCGGCCAGCGGCATCCCGTGGATGTTGCCGGACAACGACGTCTCGGGGGTGTTCATGTCGGTGTGCGCGTCGACCCACACGACGCCGACGCGCTTGCCGCGCCGGCGCCAATGACGCGCCAGCCCCGAGATGGTGCCGACCGCCTGCGCGTGGTCGCCGCCGAGCACCAGCGGGAACCGGCCCGCCTCGAGCGCGAAGAACACCCGGTCGGCGACCTCGGCGCACACGTCGCGAATCGGAGCCAAGAACCTGGCCTTCGGGTCCCCGACCGCGAGCGCCTCGACACCCGGCGTCGCGACGGAGGCGATGTCGACGACGCGGTGCCCCAGGCGGTGCAGCGCGTCGACGAGGCCCGCCACGTGGATCGCGGAGGGCCCCATGTCGGTGCCGCGCCGCCCCGCGCCGAGGTCCAGGTGCACGTTACAAATCGAGATGTCCATCGCCGCCTCGTGGCATCGCCGCACCGTCGTGCGGCCGCGGCGCCATGATACGGGCGCCGTGCGGTGTTGTCTCGCCCGCGGAGTCAGCGATGGTCGGTCTGCCGCAAGTCGCGCAGCTCTTGAAGGCACTGTTCCCGCCACAAGTCGCGGCCGTCGTCATCGCCGTGCTCATCGTCCTGATGGCGCCGCTGTGGCTCAAGCAGGTGCGGGTGCGCCAGGTGCGCGGCGCGATGCGCACCGCGGCGCGGGCGCCCAGCAAGCAGGAGCGCGCCGCGGCGATCGAGGCCGCGTTCGAGCGCGCGCAGCGAGCGCCCGAGCGCCTGTCGACGCTCGCCGAGGAGGCCCACAAGCTGGAGCTGGTCCACGCGTGGGACCGCGCGATCGGCCTGCTCGAGCAAGTGCCCGGCCAAGCGGCGGAAGTACGCCGGCTCCGGGGGTTGCGCGCGCCCACGCCGCGCCCGACGTACACGCACCCGCTCGCCGCGGCGTCCGCGATCCGTGAGCTCGTCGAGGCGGGCATGGTGGAGGAGGCACGGCTCCGGCTCGCCGAGGCGCGGGCGAAGTTCCCCACCGATCCGGATCTCGCCGAGCTCGCGGCCCGTGTGCACGGCGCTCCCGCCGCCTGATCCGCGGCGGCGTCGGCGACCGAGCCCGCCGGGTGGTAGAACGCCCGGACCACCGATCCGGAGTCCGCATGGCGACCGCCACCCGCGCCGAGCCCGAGCTGCTCGGCCACCCGACTGGCTTGTTCAACCTGTTCTTCTCCGAGATGTGGGAGCGCTTCTCGTATTACGGGATGCGGGCGCTGCTCGTCCTGTACATGATCAAGGGATTCCTTGGTTATTCGGACGGCAACGCCTACAAGATCTACGGCGCGTACACCATGCTCGTGTACATGACGCCGTTCTTCGGCGGCATGTTGGCCGACCGGCTGCTGGGGGCCCGGCGCGCGGTGCTGCTCGGCGGCATGCTGATGGCCGCCGGCCACCTGCTGATGGGCTTCGAGTCCGAGCTGCCGTTCTTCGTCGCGCTCGGGTTGCTCATCGCCGGCAACGGCTTCTTCAAGCCGAACATCTCCACGATGGTGGGCGCCCTCTACAAAGACGGCGATCCACGCCGAGACAGCGGCTTCACCATCTTCTACATCGGCATCAACCTGGGCGCGGCGATGGCGCCGCTCCTGTGTGGCTACGTCGGCGAGACGTACGGCTGGCACCACGGGTTCCGGCTGGCGACCATCGGCATGCTCGTCGGCCTCGCCGTCTTCTACGTGCCCACGCGCGTCGCGCAGGTGCTCATCCTCGGCGGCGCCCTCGTGACGGCGCTGTCGATGGTCGGCATGCAGTTCCTGCAGGCCACACCGCTGTTGTTGTGGTTGGTCAACGGGTTCGTCGCGCTCGCCCTCGCGGCGGCGGGCATCATCTCGTTCCTGGCGCTCGGCCGCGGCGGCCTCCCGGACGGCGCCGGCGCGCCGCCGGACCTCGCCAAGCTCAAGGCGCCCATCATGGGGGTGCCCACGGAGTACGCCGTCTACTTGGGCGCCGCGCTCGGGGTGCCCGTGTTCGCCGCGCTCGTGTGGTCCACGCTCACCGTCCAGATCGTGCCGGACGCGGTGCTCGCGGGGCTCGAGGGCGACGGCGCCATCGCGGTCGTACGCGAGCTGGTGTCGATGGCGAGCACCCCGGCCGGCCTGCTGCTCGTGCTGACCGGCCTCGCCGCGGCGATCTACTTGTTCGTCGAGTCGGTGCGGGCGCCGAAGATCGAGCGCGAGCGGCTGTGGGTCGTCATGGTGATGATGATCTTCTCGATGTTGTTCTGGGCGTTCTTCGAGCAAGCCGGCAGCTCGATCAACAACTTCACGGACCGCAACGTGGACCGCGTCGCGGAGGCGCGCGTGCTGCAGTCGTCCGACGTCGGCCAGACGATCCGCCTGACGATGAACCAGGAGCAGCTCGGCTACCGCAACGGCGACCAGCTCATCACCCTGGACGTGCTCGACAAGGCGAAGGCGGACGGCAAGGTCGAGGTGGATTGGAAGGTCGACGCCGATGACGTCGGCATGGGCGTTGGCGGCAGCGAGGTCCCGGCGTCGACGTTCCAGTCGGCCAACCCGATCTTCATCTTGTTGTTCGGGCTCGCGTTCAGCGCGATGTGGGGGTGGCTCGGCAAGCGCAGCCTGGAGCCGAACACGCCGATCAAGTTCGGCCTCGCGCTGCTCCAGCTCGCGGCCGGGTTTGGCGTGTTGTGGTGGGCGTCGGTGAACGCGGACGCGCGCGGCATGGTCGGTCCGATCTGGTTGCTGCTGGCATACCTGCTGCACACGACGGGCGAGCTGTGCTTGTCGCCGGTCGGCTTGTCGATGGTGACGCGCTTGTCGCCGACGCGCCTGGTGTCGACCGCGATGGGGGCGTGGTTCCTGGCGACCGCGTTCTCGAACCTGCTCGCGGCGGTCGTCGCGGTGCTCACCGGCGTCGAGCACGGCGGGGGCGGCGGCGGCGGCGTCCCGGTGCCCGCCGAGACGGTGCACGTGTACGGCGGCGTGTTCGGCAACGTCGCGATCGCCACCCTGGTCGCGACGGTCGCCATGTTCGTGTTGTCGCCGCTGCTCGCGTATTGGGCCCACCCGGAGGCGCCCCACGACGTGCCGGCCAGCCCGGGTCACTAGAACTAGACCCAAAACAAGCGCAGGGCCGAGCCATCAGCCATCAGCCATCAGCTTCCAGCTTGATAATGGCGCGATGGTGACGCAACCGACCTTCACCTGAACGCGAACAACCCGGTCGACTGCCGTTGAGCGATGCATGGCTTTGACCGGGCTGACCGCTGACCGCTGACTGTTGACCGCTTGTTCAACGACTAGACCAGGCGCGCGAGATCCAGCGCGGACCGCTCCACGTTGCAGAGGGGTCGTAATTCTCATGACCCCTGCGCCTGTGGACAACCTGTGGACGGGCGGGGGAACATCGTGGAAAGGTGACCGTTCAATGTGCGCTGGAGGTTTTTACAATCGCGGGGATGACCGTTCCCAGCGCAGGAGCGAGCGGGCGTAGGTTGTGGATGAATCCACACGCGAAAAGCCACGATAAGCTGTCTCTCGTTGACCGCCGGCTGCTTCCTTCCGCACCGACCCCGCCAACGTCCCCCCCGCCCCAGCCTCGAGGTTCGTCATGCGCGTGACGCGTCGCTTCACGTCCGGCCGCTCGTCCCCTTACGACGGCCTGACCTTCGTCTCCCGGCGCTCGGAGATCCGGAACCCCGACGGCTCGATCGTGTTCGAGCTGGCCGACGCCCAGGTCCCCGACGGGTGGAGCCAGGTCGCGGTGGACATCATCGCGCAGAAGTACTTCCGTAAGGCCGGCGTGCCGGCGGTCACCCGGGCGGTGCAAGAAGACGGCGTGCCCGCGTGGTTGTCCCGCCGCGAAGCCGACGTCGAGGCCCTCGCGGCGCTGCCCGCCGCGCAGCGCTTCGGCGGGGAGCGCGACGCGCGGCAGGTGTTCGACCGCCTGTGCGGGTGCTGGACGTGGTGGGCGTGGAAGGAGGGCATGTTCGACGGTGAGTCCGACGCCGCCGCCTTCTACGACGAGCTGCGGTACATGATGGCGCACCAGATGGTCGCCCCGAACTCGCCGCAGTGGTTCAACACCGGCTTGCATTGGGCGTACGGCATCGACGGCCCTGCGCAGGGGCACCACTTCGTCGATCCGGCCACCGGCGAGGTCGTCCGCTCGTTGTCCTCGTACGCGCGCCCGCAGCCGCACGCCTGCTTCATCCAGTCCGTCTCCGACGACCTCGTCAACGACGGCGGGATCATGGACCTGTGGACCCGGGAAGCCCGGCTGTTCAAGTACGGCTCGGGCACCGGCACCAACTACTCGGCCCTGCGCGCCGAAGGTGAGCGCTTGTCCGGCGGCGGCCGCTCGAGCGGGCTCATGAGCTTCTTGCGCATCGGCGACCGCGCCACGGGCGCGATCAAGAGCGGCGGCACCACCCGGCGCGCCGCCAAGATGGTCTGCCTCGACGTGGACCACCCCGACATCGAGGCGTTCATCTCGTGGAAGGTCGAGGAGGAGCAGAAGGTCGCCGCGATGGTGACGGGCATGCGCGCCACGTCGACCGCGGTCAACCGGATCCTGGCGGCGTGCGCCGGCACGGACCCGCTCCGCTACGAGCCGCGCCACAACGAGGCCTTGCGCCTCGCGCTCGTCGATGCGCGGCGCGCGGGCGTGCAAGACGCCTACATCGTGCGCGCGATGCAGTACGCCCGCCAGGGCTACACGTCGATGGAGTTCCCCGAGCTCACGACCGACTGGGACGCTGAGGCGTACGGGACCGTGTCGGGTCAGAACTCGAACAACTCCGTTCGCCTGACCAACGCGTTCATGGAGGCCGTGCAGCGGAACGAGCCGTGGGATCTCGTCCGTCGCACGGATGGCAAGGTCGCTCGCCAGCTCCCGGCCGCCGACCTGTGGGAGCAGATCGGCTACGCCGCGTGGGCGTCGGCGGATCCGGGGCTGCAGTTCGACACCACGATCAACGAGTGGCACACCTGCCCGGCCGACGGCCGGATCAACGCGTCGAACCCGTGCTCCGAGTACATGTTCCTCGATGACACGGCGTGCAACCTGGCCTCCCTGAACCTGATGCAGTTCTGGACCGACCGGGCCGGGTTCGACATGGACGGCTACCGTCACGCGATCCACCTGTGGACGATGGTGCTCGAGGCGTCGGTCGAGATGGCGCAGTTCCCCTCGCCCGCGATCGCCCGCCGCTCCTACGACTACCGCACGCTCGGCCTCGGGTACGCCAACCTCGGCGCCCTTCTGATGGTGATGGGCGTCCCGTACGACAGCGACCGCGGCCGCGCGATCTGCGGGTGCTTGTCGGCGGTGCTGACCGGCGAAGCGTACGTCGCGAGCGCCGACATGGCGGCGGCCCTCGGGCCGTTCCCTCGGTTCGCTGCGAACCGCGAGAGCATGCTGCGGGTCATCCGCAACCATCGCCGCGCCGCGCACGACGCGAGCCCACGTGAGTACGAAGGCCTGAGCATCCGGCCGGTCGGCGTCCGGCAGTCCGACGCCCCGGCCGACATGCTGCGCGCCGCCCACGAGGCCTGGGACCGCGCCCTCGCGGCCGGCGAGGCGCACGGCTACCGCAACGCGCAGGTGAGCGTCATCGCGCCGACCGGCACGATCGGCCTCGTCATGGACTGCGACACCACCGGCATCGAGCCCGACTTCGCGCTGGTGAAGTTCAAGAAGCTGGCCGGTGGCGGCTACTTCAAGATCATCAACCAGTCGGT
>CAIUDO010000511.1 GCA_903897935.1 uncultured Pseudomonadota bacterium | reverse complement strand
GCCTCGCCGCCCTCGCACGGGCCTCGCTCAGCGGGCGAGGTCCGCAATGCCCTTCAGGCTGCTAGCCGGGTTCGTACGTCGGGAGCGGCTCGGGTTCCACCTCCGCCGCCGGGCCCTTGCCTTCGAGCGCCTCCCGAAGGATCGCGCCGCGGTCGAAGCGCTTCACGTTCCGGCCGCTGGCCTTCGTCAACTGCGCGATGACCATCTCCCGCGCCTCTGAGTCGAAGCTCGCCACCTTCGCCACGAACGCGCGCCAGTGCTTCTTCGCGAAGGACCCGTACAGGGGGTACGAGAGGGTGTCGAGGTGCCGATAGTCCTTGCCCACGGGCTGGGTGAGCAGCGCGGCGACGATCTCCATCTCCTCCAGACTTCCCGAGCTCCACACGCCGGTGACGCTCTCCCCGGCGCGCAGGGCCGCGAGGTGGGCCTTCCATTCGGCCGGCCACTCCGCGGGGGGGTCTGGGAGCGCGGGCGCGCGCGCGGGCTTCTTCGGCTTGTCCCGGAGCGGCTCGACGAGGCCCTCGACGTCCGGGGCCTCCAGCGCCCACCGCTCGAACGCGCGGCGCACCGCCGCCCGCTCGGTTGCGGGGAGCGCGCGGAGCGCCTCGATGAAGGCGGGCCGCGCGGCCGCGCCCACCCCGAGCAGCACCCCGAGGAACCGCTCCACCTGGAACGGCGCCCGGCGCATCCGTCTGTACCACCCGGGCAGCAGCCTCCCGAGCGTGGCGCCCAGGATTTCAGGGGGGAAGCGCCACAACGCGTTGTGCAGCGCCTCGTACACACCGTGGTCGTCCTCCTTCAGCACGGCCGCAACGAGGGCTTCGAGGGCGGGAACAGGGTCCTCCGCGCCGGTGACCGCGTCACAACAGGCGCAGAACCGGGCAGCATCGTCGGGGGTGCGCAGCGCGGCGGATGCGTCGAGGGCAGCGGACCACGTGGTGAATTCGAGTGGGGGCATGTTGTCGTCCGGAGGAGAGGATGCATAGCACGGGCGACCTGGGCGACGGTCCGGCTGACGATGCGACGCTCCGACTACCTCAGCAGCCTGCCAGCCTCGAAAGCGCTCCGCCACGGCGAGGACGGGTACCGACGGATCGCAGCGGAGCAACGGAGGGCGGCGCGCCGGTGAGCGCCGCCGCCGACGGGATCACGCCCTCCGCCAAGCCCGCGTCACGCCCCACGCCACCCAACCCCCGACCCCACCCCAGACGAACGACGGCACCCACGGCGCCAGCGTCGGGCCTACGAAGCCCGCCGACCACGCCGCGAGCAGCCCGCCGAGCCCCGTCAGCGTCAGCGCGGGCACGATCCCCCCAGCGACCCGCGCGTCCAGCGGCAGGGCCCTCGCCCCGGAGAACGCGGCGCGCGGCGTCTGGGTGTTGCCCACCAACGACGGCAGCGGCTTGGCCCCAGGGGGCCGCATCGCGACCGCCAACGACGACGCGTCGAGCCCGTCGGCCCGCACCGCCAGCGTGCCCAGCCGGACGACCCGCAGCGCTTGACCCCGCACCTCCACCGCCCACGGATGCCCAGCGGGGGCCCGAGCCGCGCTCAGCCGCGCGCCGAACAGCGTCGTCTCGACCGACCACCCGTCGTCCACCCACCGAAACGTGTGGCGGACGCCCGCCCGAATCGCGCCTTGGACCATCGATGCGCCCACGAGCGTCGCGGCGGCGCCGGCGAACACCACCGGCACCGCCGCGAAGTCGTCGAGCAGCGCGGCGGGCAGCGGCCACACGCCGCCCATCGCGATCACCAACAGCGCGTCCACCCCCGAGACGGCTGGGTGAAGGTCTCGGATTCGCTGCCGCGAAAACCAAGCTACGAGCGGCCCGACGCACACCACCGCAAAGACCCAGAAGGGCCAGAGCAGGCTCCCGAGCGACAGGACCCCCAAGGCCGCCGCGACGTTCACCAGCACCCGGTACGCCTCCAACGCCGGGAACGACGCCGGGACGTCGTCGAGGTCCACGTCCGGGAGGACCTGCGCACGCGGCGCCTCGGACGTGTGAGCGACCGCCAACAACACGATCAAGCTCTCGCCGGCGCTCACGAACCGATCGGGCGTGTCGCGGTCGAGGAACACCCACAGCCACGACCCGAGCGCGACGCCGGGCAGCATCCACCCGGCGGACGCGCCCAGGCCCAGCGCGACGGCCACCAGGAGGGGCACCGCCACGACGGCCCAGCGGCCCACACGCTGGTGCGCCGAGGCCGCGGAGACCGCCGCGAACCGATGGACCGCCGAGGCGAGGGCGTGGCGCAGCCACACCAGCCCGAGCGCGACGGCAGTGGCGGCACCCACGGTAAAGGACGCTTCCACCAAGCCCGCGTACCAGACCGTGCCTCCGACCCAGCCGGCGAGGGTCGCCAGCACCAGCGGGCCCACGAGCGTCGGCGCGATGATCCCGAGCGGCAAGCGACCGAGCACCACGCGCCCAAGCCGCAAGATCAACCCCAACGACGCGATCGCGAACGCCGGCCCCAGCAAGACCGCGATCCACGCGATCCCCCGGACGCCCATCGCCAGGGCTGCGCCACCCACGATCACGGCGTCGAGCAGGACCCGCCCGAGGGCGCGGCCGAACGTCAGGGTGCTGGGGCTCATGCCCACTCCTCACGAACCGGGCGAACGCCGATGCGCGGGCCACCGCTTATGGAGGCGCATGCCCGTCGTCCCCTGGGAACACCACCAAGCCTTGCTCGCGACCGGCCGCTGCGGCTGGTGCGCCGAGGCGCTCGCGCCTGCGCTCGTGCTGCGCGGCGGCGCGTGCCCGTCGTGCGCGCGCGTGATCCACACCAGCAACGAGCGCGACGCCGCCGCCGTGATCGCGCGGGTTCGCGGCCAGTGGGGCCGGTGGCGCTGGCCGGTCTACGCGTGCGTCGGGCTCGGCGTCGGGCTGGCGTCGTTCGTCCCGCTGGGCGCGCCCGTGGCCTACGCCCTCGCGATGGTCGTCGCCCACTTGTTCGT
>CAIUDO010000510.1 GCA_903897935.1 uncultured Pseudomonadota bacterium | reverse complement strand
GGCGGGGGCGTGGGCGGCGGCGTCGCCGTCCGCCGAGGTGCGGGCGCGGGGCCTCGGCTGGCGCGCCGATCTCGCCTACGCGACCGGCGATCACGCCGCCGCGGCCGCGCTCGCCGAGGAGGCGGCCCGCGTGACGCCGCTGGCGTCGGACGCGCTGGTGTACCTGTACCGGTCGGCCGGGGTTCGCCTCGAAGACGCCGACGTCGACGGGGTGCGCGCGCTCGGGGGCGAGCTGGTCGCGCGGGCTGGCGCCCTGCGGCTGCCGCTGCACGAGGCGCGCGGGGCGCTCGTCTTGCGCATCCTGGCGGAGCGCACCGGGGAGGCGCGGGCGGTGGACGAGGATCTGGTCGACGCGGCGTCGTCGTTGGGGTCGGACGTGCTGGCGGGCCACTTGTGGTTGGTCGAGGCGCGGGTGGCGTGGCGGCTCGGCGACGCCGCCCGGGGGCGCGAACTGGCGGAGCGGGCCGCGGGGGCGTTGGCGACGTCGCCGGCCGCGCGCGCCGCGTGGTTGTGCGCCAAGGCGGTCGGATGTGTATGCGGGACCACCGAAAATTTGACGGCGTTGTTGGCGGTGTTGGACGAGATCGACCGGCCGGACGTGGACATCGAGGTAATCGGCTTGCTTGCCGGGTGTAGCCTCCCGCCCGGGCCGTGGGAGGCCCGGGTGGAGGCCGCGGCGGCGCGGTTGCCGGGGTACCGGCGGTCGTGGCCGCACGGGGCGTTGTCGGTGGAGGCGGCACTGCAACGGGTGCGGGCGGCCGGCGTGAACCAGCAAAGTGGAGGCGGCGATGGAGACAGGTACACCGAGGATTCGACTGGATGACCGTGGCCAACTGCGGGCGTCCGTCGATTGTCTGGACAAAGACCGGTTGGATTCCTACCGCGGCCAGCGAGAGAAGGACCGGGTTCCGATCGAAGCGGCGGCGCTGTTTGCCCCGTTCATCTTGCCCGGAATGGGCCGTGTCACCACCGACCCGAACAGCGAAAAGTTTGGGGCGCTGGTGCACGTCTCCGATCGTGGCGATGGCACGTTCCTCGAGCAGTGGATGCTCGAGGACCCGCCGGCGCCGACCCCTACGGCGTCGTCGGCCGTTGCTCCTGTGACGATCAACTTCGGAACTACGTACGAGTTCCAGGGCACCCCCGAGCGCTACCCGCGACGCTTGCCCTGGCTGCGCCCCGACGTGCCAATCATGCCGACGGAGTGGATGGCGCTCGCGGGTGGTACTGGAGTGACCAAGGGAGAGTTCTTTGCAGCAGCTGTTCTGCGGACCCAGGCGAGGTATGCGTATGCCGTGATCACGAAGGATCAGATCGCAAAGGGTGCTTGGCCGACTGTCCCGGAAGAGCACGTTCCGCATGGCGCGACCCACGGGCTTCGATGGGAAGAGTGGCTGCAGAACCCACAGTCGGCGGGGAAGGCATGGGTATACGGCGAGTGGGCCGAAACGCAGGCGACCTATGTGCAACGGACGATACACATGGCGTGGTCTGCTGACACAAGCGAGTACGAACCAGTGCCTGGCAAGGACTCCCACAGTGAGGCCAATTCCTCCAATTCGATGCACTTGGCGGCTTGGGTGCAGAGCCTGCCGGACCGCTTTCCAGGACCCTACTACTATGTGCGCGCGGTGGTGCGCATGTACGCCAACGCGAACGCAGTGGGAACAACGGTTTGGCAGCCATGATCATGTAGGCTCGTGGTGCACCGCCTCCAGCCGGTGCCCGTCCGGATCGATGACGAACGCCGCGTAGTACCCCGGGTTGTAGCTCAGCCGAACGCCCGGCGGCCCGTCGTCGGCCCCACCCGCCGCGACCGCCGCCGCCCAGAACCCGTCGACCGCCTCCCGACTGCCGGCCGCCCACGCGAGGTGCTGGCCCCGCTCGGGGGGCGTCGCTTCGTCTTGGAACGCGATGATCGCGAACGGCGCCTCGCCTGTGAACCCCGGTGGACCGTACCCGGCCGCTCGCCGCGACGTGAACAGCCGCGTGTAGCCGAGCGGCGCCAACGCGGCGTCGTAGAACACCACCGCCCGGTCCAGGTCGCGGACACCAATCGAGATGTGGTCGAACATGGACATCCCCCTCCCGCGCGTGTAACTGCGGCGTCCTTGCTCGCCAATCGGCGGGTTGGGATCGCGTGATCACCGATCGGAGGCCCCCAACGCCGCCTCGTAGGTGTCATGCGCAGAACGGAGTGATCGAGGGCGCCGCGGTCACCCGCGCTGTGCGCCCGGTAGATCCTGCCCAAGCCGCCTCGCGTCTCGCCCTCCGCAGCTTTGTTCGACTCCGTGGCCACGTGGGATCGCGTCGGATCGTGGCGCCGACCCGCGTCGGTGTCAACACCTGTCGTCCTTCTCGGTGGACAGCGCGTCGGCGAGCCAATGCGGGCCCGATGGTGACCATCCGTAGAACCGGCGCGCGGACCCGAGGGTGCCGTCCGCGTCGAACCGTTCCCCCGCTGCGGCGCGCACGAGCCCCTCCCACACGGGTTCGAACGCGCGCCCGGCCGGGGCAGCGTCGGCGCGCTTCAGGAACGGGTGCGGGCCACGGAGGTCGAGCGAGATCCACAACACGAGCTGGCGCCACGCGTACGCCGCGTCTTTGATCGCCCGCAATTGCCGAACCCCGGAGAGCCGCCCCAACGTCCTGAACCGCTGGGTGATGAACGCGAGGGTCCGATCGCACATCGACGGCAACAGAGGCTGAAGGCGCTCGTGCAGGTCGAGCGCCTCGATCAGGGGCACCACGCCGTGCGTGGTGAGGACCAGGCTCTGCTCGATGATCGCTCCGTTCCTGGCGACACTCCGTTGAGCGGCGAAGTAGAGCCGCCGCACGTCCAGCGCCACCTGCTCGTCGAGCCCCGCGGTTCGCCCGGGCGCGGGCAGTCCGGGCACCACGCGATCGAGCTGGGGATCGAGGTGGTCCAGGTACGACCAACTGCGGGTCCGAGCGCTCGACGCGCGCGCGACCAGGGTGCGCAGCTCGTCGGCGGTGACGGCCCGCGGCGCGGCGGGCGGAACCCGGCGCTCACACAGCTCGGCGTACGGCCTCTGCGCGTGGGCCGTCGGTTCGACACGAACGTGCGCGGGGAGGTCGAAGTAGGTCGCGTAGACGCTGCCCTGGAGCGCGGCGCACGACAAGAGCGCGGCGTTGGCGAACTTCTTGGTGAACGTGCCCTGGAAGATGTCGGCGGCGAGCTCTTCCGTGAGCGGCACCGGCACGTTGGCCGCCTGCGCCAGGGTGCGCAGCTCGGAGACCATCGGGTTCGGGAATTGGGTCGCCGGAAAGCCGTCGAGCGCGAGCAGCACCAGCGACTCCAGCGCGGCACGCGCCGCCCCGGCGGCGCCGATCGCCTGCTCGAACGGCTTCAGCGCCGCGACCCACGGCAGCTCTTCGATCCGCACCTGGTGCTGCAGGTCGACGAGCAACAGCCCGCGCCGCCGCCGGAACGCGTAGTCCACGCGGGCGCGCAGCGCGCGCAGCGCTGGATCGACGATCGACGCCGCCCGGACGCCCGACGTCAGCCGCGGGCTGACGTGCGCCAGCAGCTCCGCCGACCGGATCCGGCCCGACGCGACGTGCTCGTCGAGCGGAGCCTCCACGCAGCGGTCCAAGCGCGCGGCCACCGGCGGCGGCATGGGCGCGCCCTCGGGTACGCCGGGGCGGGCCTCGGAGGGACCGATCGGGTCCAGCAAGGTGCCCGGATCGGACACGCCGCCGTCTTGGGGCAGGTTGCGCAAGCGGGCTGCCAACACGCGGCACATCGACTGGTGGGTCGGACGCGCGGCGAGCGCGCGCTCGGCGGCCGCCCGCGCGGATGCGTCCGCGCCGCCCGGACCGCCGCGACTCT
>CAIUDO010000509.1 GCA_903897935.1 uncultured Pseudomonadota bacterium | reverse complement strand
CTGACGTTTGACTTCGCCAACCAGGCGTCGGGGACGGCGGCGCTGAACCTGGCCAACAGCTACGACAAGGCCAGCATCTTCTTCAACTTCGGGACGCCGGGGTCGGTGACCGGGGCGCGGACGTACTACTTCGACGACGTGGCGATGGGGACCGGGGGCGGCGGCGGGCCGGCGCAGATGACGCTGCCGGTGACGTTCGACGCCGCGGACGTGGCGTACGGGCTGGTGGGGTTCGGCGGCGCCGAGGATGCGACGATCGTGGCGGACCCGGCGGGCGGGACGAACCAGGTGGCGCGGGTGGTCAAGAGCGCGACGGCGGAGCTGTGGGCGGGGACGACGCTGACGGCGGACGGCACGCTGGGGTTCGCGACGGCGGTGCCGTTCACGGCGACGGCGACGCGGATGACGGTGCGGGTGTACTCGCCGGCGGCGGGCGTGCCGGTGCGGCTGAAGGTGGAGGACCACACCAACGCGGCGATCTCGGTGGAGACCGAGGCGACGACGACGGTGGCCGACGCGTGGGAGACGCTGACGTTCGACTTCGCCAACCAGGCGACGGGGACGGCGGCGCTGAACCTGGCCAACAGCTACGACAAGGCGAGCATCTTCTTCAACTTCGGGACGCCGGGCTCGGTGACCGGGGCGCGGACGTACTACTTCGACGACGTGGCGTTCGGCCCGTGAGCTCGGCCGTGTCGTTGACAGGCGTGCGCGGCGCTCGCTAGCTTTGTTGGAACGACGAACGAAGACCGCACCAGCCGATGACCACCTCGTACACGGAACGTCGCGCCCGGGTGAACGGGGCGTCCAACGATGGGCTCGGTGCCCCGTCGCCCGCGAAGCGGCGGGCCACGAGCGCCGCTTCGCGCGGGGCGAAGCCGGCCCCGCTGCCGCCGAGCCCGAGCCTGCCGGGAGTGCTCCGTCTCATCTGGCAGGAGCGCTCGATCTCGCGTGCGGACATCGCGCGCCGCACGGGGCTGAGTCGGTCGACGGTCTCCGAGCTCGTCGGAGCGCTGCTGCCCACCGGGTTGTTGGCCGAGGTGGGGGTGGGTGCGTCCAGCGGCGGCCGTCGGCCGATCGTGTTGCAGTTCCAGGACGAAGCGCTCGGCATCCTCGGCGTCGACATGGGCGCCGGCCACGTGTCGGTCGCGCTCACCAACCTCCGGGGAACGGTCGTCGCGTGGGAGCACCGGTCGCACCCGGTCCGCACCGACCCCAGCGGGGCCACGGCGGTCATGACGGACCTGGCGGCCAGGTGCGTTCGGCAGTGGGGCCGCAAGGCCGAGCGCCTGTTGGGCGTGGGCGTCGCGGTGCCCAGCCCCGTCGACCTCGCGCGACCCGACGAGCTGTGCGACGTGATCTTGCCGGCGTGGCGCGGTGTGTCGGTCGGCGCCGGGCTGCGCCGACGGTTTGGCGTGCCCGTGCTGATCGACAACGACGCCAACCTCGCGGCGCTGGCAGAGCGGTGGTGGGGCGTGGGGCAGGGCGTCGACGAGGCGGCCTACATCAAGGTCGCCACGGGCGTCGGTTCGGGCCACATCGTCGGCGGTCGCATCCACCGGGGTGCGCGCGGGCTCGCCGGTGAGATCGGTCACCTCGCGATCGATCCGCGTGGCGCTGCGTGCGTCTGCGGGCTTCGGGGTTGCCTCGCCACGCTGGTCGGCGCCCAGGCGCTGGTGTCGCGCGCGCAGGCGCTGCTGCCAGCGTTCCCGGCCAGCCTGCTCGCGGGTGGCGAGGTGACGATCGGCGCCCTCGAGGACGCGGCGCTCGGCGGGGACCCCTTGGCCCTGCAGGTGGTCGAGGAGGCCGCGGACCACCTCGGCATCGCGATCGCCAACCTGCTCAACCTGCTCAACCCCGCCATGGTGATCATCGGCGGCGGCCTCGCCCGTCTCGGCGAGACGCTGCTCGTGCCGTTGCGACGGGCGGTGGACCGACGCTCGTTGATCACGTCGGTCCGCGCGCCCACGATCGTCACCAGCAGCCTGGGTGCGCGTGCCGTCGCCGTCGGCGCG
>CAIUDO010000508.1 GCA_903897935.1 uncultured Pseudomonadota bacterium | reverse complement strand
GACGAGGTCGATGAGCGCGTCGCACCGCCGGTCCGCGGGGTCCGACGTGGCCCGCATCGGCGGGTCTTCCATGTTGTTCTGCGGCAGGTACCCGAGCAGATCGACCAGCAGCGCGACCATGGCCTGCTCGTCCGGCACCTGGAAGTGCGCCACGCCCGAGACCGTGTTGTGGGTCTCGGCGCCACCGAGCGCGTCCTTGGTGATCTCCTCGTGCGTGACCGTCTTGATGACGTCGGGCCCGGTCACGAACATGTACGAGGTGCCCTGCACCATCGCGATGAAGTCGGTGATCGCGGGGCTGTAGACCGCGCCCCCGGCGCACGGCCCGAGGATCGCCGAGATCTGGGGGACGACGCCGCTCGCGCGCACGTTGCGGTAGAAGATCTCCGCGTACCCGCCCAGGCTCGCGACGCCCTCTTGGATACGGGCGCCGCCCGAGTCGTTGAGCCCGATGATCGGCGCGCCGTTGCGGGTCGCGAGGTCCATCACCTTGCAGATCTTCTCGGCGTGAGCGAGCGACAACGAGCCGCCGAACACCGTGAAGTCCTGGGCGAAGACGTACACCATGCGGCCCGACACCTTGCCGAACCCGGTGACGACGCCGTCTCCGGGCACGCCCTTGTCGGCCATGTCGAAGTCGGTGCACCGGTGGGTCACGAACCGATCCAGCTCGACGAAGGTGCCCGGATCGAGCATCGCTTCGACGCGCTCCCGCGCCGTCCACTTGCCGTCGGCGTGTTGCTTCCGGTTGCGCGCCTCTCCGCCGCCAACGAGCGCCGCGGCGTCAGTGGCGTCCAGGCGATCGAGCAGTCGTTTGCGTTCCGGGTCCATCGGCCCTCCGAGCGGCCTCGCCTATTCCGCGGCCGCCGCGTGGGCGACGCTGAAGTCGCCACCGACGGCGTCTCGATCGTGCGGGGGCCACCGCGAGGCGCTATCATCGGGCATTCGGAGGATCACGCCATGGCTCTGACCCGCAGGCACCCCCTCGCCCTGTTGCTGGCGCCGCTCGCGCTCGCGGCGTGCGGAGACCCCAAGCCGGAGGTGATCGACCCCACGGGCCCGACGACGCCCACGCCGCCCACGACCGAGACCACTCCGCCAGAGCCGGGCTGCATCCTGGTGGATGGTGGCGGCGGCTACGCCAGCCTGAACGACGCGATCGCGCTCGCGACCAACGGCTCCGTCATCGACCTGTGCGACGGCGTGCTCGAGGAGGAGGTCTTCGTCGACGCAAAGACGGTCACGATCGTGGGCAAGGGCATCGGGGTGTCCATCTGGACGGCGCCGTCCAACACCGCGCCGATCAACGTCCAGAACGGCGGCAACGCCACCGTGATCGGCGTCACCATCGACAGCACCCGCAACGGCGCGACGGTCACCGACGGCAGCCTCACCCTGACCGACGCCCTGCTCGGGTCGATCGACTCGTACGGCGTCGAGTCCACCAACGGCGTCGTCACGCTCACCAACGTCGAGATGAGCGAGCCGGCGTGGGGCGGCGTGCGCGCGGTCGACTCCGACCTCAGCATCACCGGCGGCCGAATCCAAGGCGCCACGACCGCAGGCGTGCTCGTCGAGGGTGGCACGGCCACGATCACGAACGCGGTCATCGCCGGCACCACGTACGTCGACGACGGCAGCGGCTCGATCGCCGACGGCTACGGGGTGTGGGTGACGACCGGCGGCGAGGCCACGATCTCAGGCGTCACCTTCGAAGACAACATCTTGGCCGCGGTGTTCGCGCAGAACAGCACGGTGAACGTGAGCGACTCGACGGTCGGCGTCACGCCGGTAGGCGTCGCGTTCCTCGGCTTGTACGTCGACACCTCCACGCTGACCGCCACCAACGTCGACATCAGCGGCATCTACCAGTGGGGCGTGTACAGCTTCGCCAGCGAAACGACCTTCGCGGGCGGCACGGTCGTCGCCGATCCCGCGCTCTCGCTGCCGTCGTCGATCGACCTCGCGGGCAACATCAGCCTCGGCTCGATGGGCGCCATCGCGGTCGACGGCACCATGACCATCCGCGACTCCACGGTGAGCGGGCACAACTCGTGCGGCGTGTGGGGCGAGAACGGGCTCGCCGACGTGCACGTGATCGTCGAGGGCTCCGTCGTCGACAACAACATCGAGCGCGGCATGCTCATCACCGGCGGCGTGCTCGACGTCACCGACACGGTGATCTCCAACACACAGTCCAACGACGCCGTCTGCGTCGACGCCGCCACCGGCAGCCGCAGCTGCAACATGGCGGTGTTCGCCATCGAGGCCGAGACCACCTTCACCGGCGGCTCCATCGAGACGAGCACGGACTGGGGCTTCACGTCACTCGCGTCGAGCTCGGTGTTCGACGGCACGCGGTTCGCGGACAACGAGTTCGTCGGTTTGTTCGCTCAAGATGCGGCGATCACGCTGCGCGGCGGCGTCGTCGAGGGGGGCGGCCAGTACGGTCTGTACCTCAACACGGCTGGCGCGCTCATCGAGAGCACGACGTTCCGCAACCGCGACTACACGACGTTCGGTGAGAATTGGGACGGAAAGGGCGGCTACTACACCTACGACTACCAAGCGGTCGACGTGTACGCGTACGACAGCAGCGTCGACGCGGCCGACGTCACGTTCGAGGGCACCCAGTACGGCGTGTACGCGTACGAGGCCGAGGTGAACGGCCAATTCCTCACGTTCACCAACGTGAACCAGCCGGTCACCGCCGCCTACGCGACCATCGACCTCGAAGACATCGAGGTCAATGGCGGCGGCGCGACCGTGGTCGACTGCAGCACGGAAGCGGTGGTCACCGTCAAGGACACCGTCGTGACCGGCACGAACCCTTCGGTCTCGAGCTACGCCTACTACTACGCCGACGGCTCGCTGGCGTTCTCCGGCACCAGCTCGTACTCCGGCGGCACCTTCGACGGTTACGCGTGCGACCTCACCGTGGAGAGCACCGAGATCGTCGACGCCGAGTCCTACGCCGTCTACGGCTACGACAGCTCGGTGAAGCTCGACGACGTGTCGATCCGCGGCAGCGGCACCTACGCCTACACGCCCGCCGCGATCTACCTCTACCACTACAGCACGCCCCCCGAAGGTGAGCTGTCCGAGGTCGAGGTCACTGGCCAGGTGGTCGGCAACGCCCTCGAGGTCTACAGCAGCGGCACGGGCGGACCCGGCCTCGTCAGCGTCGTCGACTCGTGGTTCGGCCTGCCCAGCGCGGACGGCTACTCGGGGGTCGCCGGGTACGGCATCGAGCTGTACGGCGCCGCGCTGGAGGTCGACGGTATCGACATCGCCGGGACGGGGATGTCCGGCATCTACGCGTTGAACTCCACGCTGGACGTGGTCGGTGCCGGCGCGTCGGCGACCGGCACGATCAGCAGCCCGGTCGGGCACGGCGTGGACCTGAGCGGCACGACGACGGCGGTGCTCGCCGACCTGACCATCACGTCCCCCACCCTCTCCGGCGTCAACGTGAACGGCG
>CAIUDO010000507.1 GCA_903897935.1 uncultured Pseudomonadota bacterium | reverse complement strand
CCTGCTCGCCGACGCTCACTCGTCCAGCGCGGCCGCGTCGTCTTCTTCGTCGTCGTGACGGTCGGCGAGGATCGGCCCCGGCAACGGCTCGGTCATCGCTGCGGACGCCCACGCGCCCATCGACCGCGGGCCCGCCACCAGGGTGTCGGTGCGGATCGCCCGCGCGCGGTCGGGTCGATCGCAGAGCAGCGGCAAGATCTCACGGACCTTCGCCATCTTTCCCTCGTGCTGGTACAGCACCAGATCGAGGCCCGCGCCGTCTTCGCGTGGCGTGATCGAGTGGATCATGGGCCGGACGTCGATCACGCGCGTAGGCGCCCGCGACGGGCCGCGGCCGCGCTTCTTCTTCGGCTTGCCGGGCCGCTCGGCGATGATCGACGACCGTTCGAGCAGCGCCGCGACGCGCTCGTCGAGGGCGCTCCGGTCGTCTTCGGGCAGGATCACGGTGTACGTGGCGCCCGCGGCGAGGCTCATCAGCGACGGCGCCTTGAGCGGGACCTCCCACGCGCCGAGCGCGTCGAACCCGTCCGGCAGCGCGGCGACGAGCCGCTCGAGCAGCTCGGCCGGCGCGACCGGGGACGCCAGATCGACGTCCATGTAGTCCCCGAGGGTCTCTTCGTTTTGCGGCGTCGCACCTGCGAACGCGACCTGCGGGTGCGGGTGGAAGCCCGACGACCACGCCATCGGCGCGTGGGCGCGGCGGAGCGCGCGCGTCCACGCCGCCATCGCCTCGAGGTGGGACAAGAACCTTGCCTTTCCGGTTCGCGCGATGCGGAACACCACCCGCTGCACCGCCGGCGGCTCGGTCAGCTCCGGCGCCGGCTTCCGAACCCACGCCGCCTCGTGCTTCCGCGCCTTCACGTTGTCCCTGAGCATCGTGGCGCAAAGCTCGCGTTCGGTGTCGATTACGCCGCACTGGTGGCACTTGCGGTGCCGGCAGTCCGGCGCGTGCTGCAGCTCCATTGCCCGGTTCCAGTCGTCGACGAACCACTGCTTCGGGATGAGGATGTCGATGTGATCCCACGGCAAGCGCTCGTCGAGGCGACGCTCACGCAGCGCGAACGCGACGTCGTAGCCGACCTCGGCGACCGCCTCGCGCCACAGGTCGAGCCGGCGGTGCTCACCCCACGCGTCGAACCG
Source organism: uncultured Pseudomonadota bacterium (assembly GCA_903897935.1). GTDB lineage: Bacteria > Myxococcota_A > UBA796 > UBA796 > CAIUDO01. The sequence continues at coordinate 16,482 of CAIUDO010000507.1, read as the reverse complement.
GCAGCCCTTGCGCCACGCGGCCTCGATGAGGTCTCCCGCGCGACGGTCGGCCCGCGAGACCAGGCCTTCCAGCCACGTCTCCGCGGGCTCGTGACGGCCGAACTTGATGGCGCCGTAGCGGTGGAGACGCTCCATGAGGATCGCCTGCTTTCGCACCGTCTCCCCGCCGTCGATCTGGGCGGCCCACTGGAACGGGGTGAACGGCTTGGGCACGAACGTCGAGACGCCGGTGTTGACCCGCGCGCGCTCGTTCACCGCTTTTCCGGCCTTCCAGGTGCGGATCGCGAGGTCGGCGATCGCGTCGATGTCGTCGTCGCGCTCGGTCGGGAGGCCGATCATGAAGTACAACTTCACGGTGTCGAACCCGCGCCGGAACGTCTCCAGGCTCATGTCGAGCAGGTCTTCGTCCGGGATCCACTTGTTGATCAGGGCGCGCAGGCGGGGGCTCGCGGCCTCCGGCGCGAACGTGATCCCGGAGCGCCGCGTCTCGGCGACCATGTCGGTGAGCTCGACCGAGAATGAGTCGAGGCGCAGCGACGGCAAGCTGACCGAGACCCGCTGCGGGCGGGCGCGCTCGACGGTGTTCTCGACGAGCTGGCGGACCCGGCTGTAGTCGCAGGTGGACAACGAGACGAGGCTCACCTCCTCGTACCCGGTGTTGTCGAGGGTGCGCTGCAGGAGCTGGTCGAGGTTCTCCAGGCTGCGCTCGCGGACCGGGCGGGTCGTCATGCCGGCCTGGCAGAACCTGCACCCTTGCGTGCAGCCGCGAAGGACCTCGAGGCTGATGCGATCGTGCACCTGCTTGGTGAACGGCACGATGTAGTCGGTCGGGAACGTCGCGCCGTCGAGCGAGCGGGTGATGCGCTTGCGGATCTTCGGGGCGTCGAGCGCGGGCAGGATCTGGCCGTCCGGGAGGGTCTCGAACGGGTAGAGCGAGGGTACATACACCCCTTCGAGCAAGGACAACGCGGTCAGGCGCACCTTGCGGGACGCGCCGCGGGTGCGCTCGAGCACCCGCGCGATCTCCACGATGGCGTCTTCCCCGTCGCCGATCAGGAAGAAGTCGACGAACGGCGCGAGCGGCTCCGGGTTGAACACCGCGGGCCCGCCGGCGAACACGATCGGGTGCGCGTCGGCGCGATCGGCGGCGCGGATCGGGATGCCGCCGAGGTCGAGCATGTTGAGGATGTTTGTGAAGGTCAGCTCGGATTGCAGGGTAAATCCTAGACCATCCATGCTCGACAGCGGATCCTTCGACTCGAGCGCGAACAGCGGGAGCTGCAGCGCGCGGAGCTCCTTCTCGAGGTCGATCGCCGGCGCGAACACGCGCTCGCACGCGGCCCACGGCAGCGCGTTGACGATGGCGTACAGGATGTGGATCCCGAGGTTGCCGAGCCCGATGTCGTACAGGTCGGGGAACGCGAGCGCGAGGCGCACCCCGACGGCGTCGAGGTCCTTGCCAGGACCAGGCCCGTGCTGCATCGCGGTCGCGTTGACCTCGTTGCCCAGGTATCTCGAAGGTTTGTCGACGCGGGACAGCAGCTCGTCGAACAGGTCGGGGGCGATCGGCACAGGGCACCTCGTACGCGGTGCCCGGTAGCGCGCGACCGCCGCGGAGCCTACCCGTGGCCGCCGGCCTGTGCGACCCGATACGGCGACGCCATGATCGTGCTCCCGTTGTTGTTCGCGTGCCGCCCGCCGAGCGCCGCCGTCCCCACCGGCGGCTCGACCTGGATCGTGGTCGCGGTGAGCGCCACGCCCGACCGGCTCGTGACCAGCACGAGCTGGTTGCAGGTCGCCCACGCGCGCGCCGACGAGGCCACCGTGTCGACGGTCCGCGCGGAGGGCACCTGGGAGACGCCGGAGGGTTCGGGATCATGGGCGTCCGACGTGATCGATGACGCGACGCCGTGGCCGCTGCGCATCCAGCACGCGGTGGCCGAGGTCCCGGCGGCGTTCGCGTGGTCGGACGACGGGTCCCCTACACGCCTCATCGATCCCGACGGCTGGCGCGAGCAGGTCGTCGTCGCGTTGGCCGCGCTCGAGCTGCCCACCGAGGCGCTCAGCACCGTGTCCAACGTCGTCGACCCCGACGGGCTCCTGCGGGATCTGCGGCGCACGTTCCCGGGAGATCCACCACCTTCCGGACCGTGGGTGCGTGAGGAGGGGTTCGGTGCGCGCGTCCTCACGCGGACCGAGACGTGCGCGCGGGCCGTCGACGGGGGCACCGTGACCTGGCGGTGCAGCGGCGCCATCGATGGAGACGGGGTGTCCGAGGGGGCCGCCACCACGTCGCTGGTGGTGGACCGGCGCGGGCTCGTCGAGGTGGAGTCGCGGTGGGAGGCGCTGATCGCCGGCGTCGGCCCGGTGGGGGTGCGGCGCCTCGTCGTCCGTGAGTGAACTTCGGTCAGCTTCTGTCCGCCAACCATACTGAACGTGTGTTCTGTAGGTGGCGGAGGTGCCGATGTGGCGATGGATGACCGTGGTGCGCGGGGAGTACGACGCGGCCCTGCCCGTGGAGCTCGGAGGGGCCGGAGATCGCGTCCGGGTGCGGATCGTCGACGGAGCGCGCTGGGAGGTTCGGCTGCGCGGCGCCGACGGCGTCGAGCGGTGGCGCGCGGTCGTGCCGGCCACCGGGTGGGACGAGGCGCGGCGTCGGATCGAGGGCGTCGTCGCGCACCGCCAAGGCGCGCGGGCGTCGCTCGGCCCGACCATCCCGCCGCGCGCGGCGTGACCGCTCGGACCCCCAGCCGCTATCGGCTGACCACCGGCTTGGTCGACGCCGCGTCGGGGCTGCGCACCGAGTACAGCGTCATCGGCCCCCGGCCCCGCAGCGCGACGTCCGGGAACGGCTCCGCCACGAACCCGGTCCCCATCGCGGCGGCGACGTCCGCGCTCACCAGCACGACCTGCCCGAGCTGCTTGGTCGCTGCCTCGATGCGGGACGCCACGTTCACCACGTCGCCGATCGCGGTGTACTCCCGGTGCCCCTCGCCGCCGACGTCCCCGACGACGACCTCGCCGGTGTGCACGCCGACGCCGATCCGCAGCTCGGGGTAACGCCCGCTCCGGGCCAGCCGGTCCGCGGCCGCGGCGATCGCGACCGCGGCTTGCACGGCCTGGCGCGCGTGCCCGGGATCATCGAGCGGCGCCCCGAAGATCGCCATCAGCCCGTCGCCGAGGAACTTGTTGACGATCCCGCCGCGCCGCTGGACCTCCTGCGCGAACAGGTCGAGCGCGAGGTTGAGCCGGTCCAACACGACGTCGGGCGGCCGCCCGGACGAGAACGCCGTAAAGTCGCGGATGTCGACGAACAACACCGTCAGGTTGCGGCGCTCGGTCGCCCCGACCACCTCGCCCGACAACACCCGCTCGATGACCGGCCCGGCGACGTACAAGCCGAACGCGCGCCGCACCTGCTCGCGCTCGAGGGTGACCGCGGCGACGCCTTCGGCGAGCGCGTGGGTGGCCGTAGAGATCCGGTACCCGACCGCGCCGACGAACGCGAGCAGCACCATCCGCTGAAACGCCGCGATCCACGTCAGATCCGGGGCGAGGGCCTCCCCGCCGGACACGAAGGCGTAGACCGCGATCCACTCGACGCCCGCCAGGGTGCCCGCCACGAGCGACAACCTCGGCCGCAAGCGCAGCACCGACGCCATGACCGCCATCGCGTACAACAAGACCGGCGCGTCGCGCAGCGCGAACGCCGGGTCGTCGACGCCGTTGAGCACCACCGCCAGCGTCGCGACCGACACCTCCCCGACCGTCCGCACCAGCGACTCGACGTCCGACGGCGCGCTCCGGCGGGCGCGGATCAGCGCCCACCCGTAATACGCAGCGTACGCCGCCCCGATCACGAGGGTGGACACCCCGCCCGGCGCGCCGTCGATCACCCGGACGAGCCCGAGCGCGGCCATGACGCTGGCGACCGTGACGATGAACGCCGCGATCCACAGCTCGCTCACCCGGCGCGCTTCACTGATCGACGAGAGTTGCTGGCCAGACCCGGTCGCCATTCACGCTCCGCCTCGGCCCGATTCTCCCACGACGCGCGTGGGGGCGACCAGCCGCGCCAGACCGGCGTTGTCCGCGCCCGCTCGACGCCAGATGTACCCATCGAGCAGGTAGTGCGTCGCTTGCGGCGTCGCCAGCAGGGCGAGCACGACGGCGGCGCCTGCCGTCGACAGCTCGGGGCCGACCACCCACTCCTTCCACAGCAGCGCGTCCCACGCGAACTCCTCGACCGCCGCGATGGCCACGAGCGGCGCCAGCATCGCGAGCACACCGACGCCCGAGAAGCTCCAATGAAACGCCGGTCCCGGCGGGTCGACGGTCCAACGGTGCCGCGACACCGCCGCGACGAGCACGAGGTACGGGACCCCGTGCGCGACGGTGTTGGTCACGGTGAACGCGGCGTCTCCGTCGGTGGCCACGATGCCGACCCCCCACGCGACCGCCGACGACGCGAGCCAGAGATCGCGGGGGCCGAGCGGGCCGCCGCGCCGGCGCGCTGCGAGGTGGGCGACGAGCACCAGCCCGCAGCCGACGAGCCCGATCGACCCGATGGCCTGCGGCAACGCGACGAAGTCGCCGTCCACGAACCACACGAACGGGCGCGGCAACGAGCTGTGCCACCACAGCAGCGGCCCGAGCGTGACCGCGTACAGCGCCCCGCGCTCCCACCGCGCGTCCGGGCTGGTCGGGCTCAAGCCGGCCCGCGCCCGGTACAACATGCCGATGCCGACGACCTGGCGCACGAAGTGGAACACGGCGACGTACGCCAACACTCGCCAGAACACCCCTGGCCCGGCTGCCGCGAGCGCGAGCAGCGCCGTGAACACGGCCACGGGGCCGCCCAGGTACAGCGCCGGCCGACGACGCACCTCACCGGGCTGCAGGTACACCCGGTACAACGTGGCCCAGACGTGCGCGACGTCCACGCAAAGCACCGCGACGACCCACAGCCACGGTGGGCACGGCGCTCCGACGGGCAGCGCGAGCGCGAACACGGCGGCGAGCAGCCCCGGGCCGATGATGAACAGCCCGTCGACGCGCGCGGAGACCAGCCAACCCATCATTCCCCCGCTCGCCGCCACGTAAACCTGACAGACACACGTCCGACGCACAGCGACCGCGGGTTATCTCCGCGCCACGGGAGGTCTGATGCGTTCGTGCGTGCTCTTGCTCCTATTGGCGGCGTGCAGCAAGGAGGTCGAGACGGCGCCGGCCGCGTCGGACACCGACACGGACACCGACACCGACTCGGACGCCGACACCGACTCGGACACCGACACCGACTCGGGCCCGGCCGCCGATCCGGACGTGAACAGCTACATCCCGGACGGCTACCGCTCGGCGGCCCCTACCCGCGTGATCTACCTGGGTGACTCGATCACCGCCGGGTACGGCGTCACGTCCGGCGAGCCGTACCGTGACCTGCTGTGGGCGAACGATTCGGGCATGTGGCCCGACTACGACAGCGTCGACCTCACGAGCTCCTACCCCGATCTCAACGAGCTGATCGACGTCTCCGTCCCTGGCGCCACGACCGACACGCTCGTCGCGGGCCAGCTCCCGGACCTGTCGGCCCGCCTCGGCGACAGCGTGTCCGGCGAGACGATCGTGGTGCTCACGATCGGCGGCAACGACCTGCAGGCCGCCATCCTCACCTTGCTCGCGTCGAGCGACCCCGACGCCGCCGCCGCCGAGCTCATCGACGGTGTGCGCGACAACATGGACACGATCGTCGACTACTTCGACGACTCGGCGCGCTTCCCCGACGGAGCGTACGTCTACATCGCGAACGTGTACGACCCGACGGACGGCGTCGGGCAAGCGGGGAGCTGCTTCTTCGGGCTCGACCTGTCGGCGTACTGGGGCTACTTCACCGACGCCAACAATGAGATCCGCGACTTCGCCGAGACGCGCGGCATCGGCATGATCGACATGGCCGGCCACTTCATGGGGCACGGCATGAACTACACCGACGAGTCGCTCGACCACTACGACGCCGACGACAACACCGGCTGGTTCGCGAGCGACTGCATCCACCCGAACGACCGCGGCCACCACGAGGTGCGGCGCTTGTTCTGGCACACGATCGACGGGTCCCCGCTGCCGCTCGAATAGCGGCGGCGACCGAGGGCGCGCGCTGGCGGGCTGGAAGCCCGCGTTCGCGCCGAGAACGTTGCGCGCGCACGCACGTTACGTAGTTTGGTTTGCAGGTTTCCGGTCTCGGCGCAACGGCTCGCGGCGGCGCTTCGGAGCGCGGGCTTTCAGCCCGCCGGTCCGCGGGCTTTCAGCCCGCTTGTCTCCCGTGCGCCAAGTGAAGCCGAGCCGCTCGCGGCCATTGCGCGATCCTGGCACCTCGTCGATTCGATACAGATGGGTCGCCGCGAGCGCCAACAGGGGCAAGCGTCCACGCCGACGAAGCCCGGCAGGGCTCCCTGGTCAACCGGCTTGATGCGTATCCACCGGGCCGGACCCGTATTACCCAATCAAACGTGCAGCCCCGACGAAGCCCGGCAGGGCTCGCTGATCAACCGACTTGATGCGTATCCACCGGCCGGGGCTCGCGCGCTTCGCGGGTAGGCCGGTTCCACGCTCGACCAGCGGCGAGGCTCCTACCCGGTGAGCGGCTCGAACCCGACACCGAGCTCGGACATCACCCGCTCCGCGGCGCGCACCCCGTGGTAGCTCGCTTCTTCGAACAAGCTGACGCCCGACAGATCGGTGTGCGCCGGGTGCACCGCCCCGATCGGGGCGGCGGCCATGCCGAGCGTTGGCCCGTCGTGCAGGCCGACGAGCGGCCGCGTGGTCCCGTGGCCCCAGTGCATCACGTCCACGCGGGTGACGAGGCGTCGCACGTCCGGGTGGACCGACGAGAGCTCGGTCAGCACGCGATCACACCCCTCCTCCCACGTTTGTGCGGCGAGCGCGCGCCGCCGCTCCCCTGGCGCGCCCGGCCATGGCTCGTACCACGACAACGCCGTGGGCCCCGAGAACCGACCCTCGACGTGGGCCGACGACACGAACCCGAGGCTCGAGGCGCCGTACACGACGCTGTCCCACGCCGCGGAGACCCCGCGGCTCTTCGGTACGTCGTCCAGCGACACGACGGCGACGCGCCACGGCGCGTGATCGAGCACGACCGGGCGCGCCGGACGGCTGAGCAGGTGGTCGATCACATGGGCGGGCAGCGCCAACACCACCTGGTGCGCGGTGATCGTGCGGCTCGCGCCCGCGACGTCGACCTGCAGCCGCGCGGGGGGCCCTGGGTCGACGGCGCGCACCACCGCCCCATAATGCGCCGACCATGGGCTGCGGGCGGCGAGCGCGCGCACCAGGGTGTTGTTGCCGTCGGGCCAGGTGAGCAGGTCGGTGCCGAGATCACGGTCGTCGGCGGGGTCCGGCGTCCGAGCTGCGTGATAGTGCAGGCCAGCCCATGCCGACGTCTCGTCGAGGGTGGTGCCGTAGTCGTCGCGGCAGCCGTACTCGAGCCACCACCGCAGCACCGGCGACGAATACCCCTGCCCGTCGAGCCACGCCGCGAACGAGGTGCGGGCGAGCGCGCGCCACTCGGGGTCGTCCGACGAGGCCGCCACCGGGATGACGAACGGTCGCCGACCGTCGGCGCCCACCGTGGCCTTACATCGGTCGACGTACGCCGAGAACGCGGCGAGCTGGGCCTCGTCCTCCGGGGTGGCCCGCCCCTGCGGCCACAACCCGAGCCCCCACGTGCCCTGGTCGTACAGGCGCTCCTGGGGCGCGGGGCAGATGACCGCCGGATCGTAGAGCGGCCGCCCCGAGCGCCACCCGACGATGACGCCCAGATCCTCCAGCATCACCCGGTACGCGCGCGCCTCCGGTGAGGCCATGGTGACGTAGTGCGCGCCGAGCGGGGCGCCGCGGTGCGCCGCCGCGGTGCCTCCAGGCCCGTCCCCGAGCTCGAACAGCCCCACGGTGCCGGAGAACCCCGCGCGCCGCAGCGCCCACGCCGCCGACAGCCCGGCGACGCCGAGCCCGACGATGACGACGTCGTAGCGGTCGGTCGGCGCCGCGAACGGGGGCGCGGGACCACGGAGCCGGTGCCCCCGCTCCATCAGCTCGGACCCGAGCAGGGCGCCCTCGACGCGCGGCGACGGTGGGGCGCCGCACGCCGCCCCGAAGCCGACCGCGGCGGCGCCGCGCAGCAGGTCGCGGCGACGCATCACGAGCCGCGCCGCGCGCCCGACGCCGGCGGGTCAGTGCGCAAAGCTCTGCATCGAGCGCCAATCGAGCGCGTAGAGCCGCACCAGCACCTGGTTGTCGAGGCGGTTGATCGGCCCGTCCGGGCGCACCATGTCGCGCGGGAACGAGAACGACGCCGCGAGCGCGTTGTCGTCGAGGTACCGCAGGCCGTCCGGGAACGCCCGCATGCGCGGCGTCGGGTTGGGGTGGCCGGGCACCGTGGCCAGCACGAACCCCCACTCGCCGAACGCCGGGACGTATGTGTGGTAAGGCCGAGCCGCATACCCTTCGCTCTGGATGGTGCGCACGATGCACCAGTACGCTTCCGGCGAGAACAACGGGGACGTAGCTTGCATGCCGATCGTGCCGTGAGGCGCCATCACCGCTGCGAGCTGCCGGTAGAAGTGCGTCGTGTACAGCTTGCCGAGCCCGTAGTCGTTGGGGTCCGGGAAGTCGATGATCGCGACGTCGAACGGGGCCCCTGCGTAGGTGCGCAGCCACGGCAACGCGTCCCCGTTGACCACCTGCACGCGGGGGTCGGACAGCGCGCCCCTGTTGAGCGCCGCGAGCTCCTCGCGCTCGGTGAACAGCCCGGTGACGACGGGATCGAGGTCGACGAGCACCACCGCCTCGACCTCGGCGTGCCGCAGGATCTCGCGCACGGCGAGCCCGTCCCCTCCCCCGAGCACCAGCACCCGGCGCGCCGCCGGCACGCTCACCATCGCCGGGTGCACCAACGACTCGTGGTACCGGTACTCGTCCATCGTCGAGAATTGCAGCGCACCGTCGAGGAACAAGCGCGTGTCCTGCCCGCCTCGAGTGATCGCGATCCGCTGGTACGGGGTCCGGGTCGCCCACACGACGGGGTCGGCGTACAACAACGTATCGAGCGACTTCTCGTACTTGCCGGCCATCGCGAACGCGCCGAGCAGCAGCGCGAGCGCGGCGCCCGTCATCACTCCGAGCCGCACCTTGACCGGGCGGGGCGCCTCGAACAGCAGCAGGGTCCAGCCGGCGACCGCGGCGTTGATCAGGCCGAACGCCAACGACGTACGGAGCAGGCCCATCGCGGGCAGCAGCACGAGCGGGAACGCGACGCTCGCGACCAGCGCGCCTATGTAGTCGAGGAACAACACGCGGGCGACGAGGTCTTTGAGGGTGCCGTCGCGCTCCAGCACGCGCATCAGCAGCGGCAGCTCGAGCCCGACCAACACCCCGATCAGGCCGACCGTAGCGAACAGCAGCGCCTCGAACGCGACGCCGCGCGCGAACGCGCCGAACAGCAGCGGGGCCTCGAACCCACCGACCAGCGCGACCGCCACCTCGATCTCGACGAAGCGCGCGAGCAGGTTGCGCTCGATGAAGCGCGACAGGTAGCTGCCGACGCCCATGGCGGAGAGGTACGTCCCGATGATGAGGGAGAACCAAAGGATCGAGTCGCCGAGCAGGTACGACGCCAGCGCGCCCGCGACGAGCTCGTAGACCAGCCCACACGTCGCGACCACGAAGGCCGACGCGTAGAGCACGGTGGACAGGCGCGCGGGTGCCTTGCTCGTACGCACGCATCAACCGCCGACGGCGGCGGAGATGATCCAGGCCAGTCCGAGGATGACGGATCCAATCACGATCGCGAGCGCGACGTTCTGATCCTCCTCGATCTCCTTGCGCACGGAGAACGGGGTGAGCTTGACCATGATGAAGAACGCGGCCGAAAAGGCCGACATCCCGATCACGGCCCATACGATCGTGGCGATGATGCCGTCGAGGGTCAAGGCGTCCATTGTCGCTCCTACTTGCCGCTGCTGTAGCCGCCGCCGTGGTACACACCGCCCGTCGAGCCGACGGGCACATACGGGGCGTCCCACCCCGTCATCGTCCGCGTCGACGGTTTGTACGACGCTGGATTGTCGCGCACGGACGGCGGGAACGGCTCGTTCGCGGACGACACGCTGCCCGCGCTCACCGCCCACCAGCCGCACGCCGCGATGACCAACGCCCCCACCGCGAGGTGCACGTCGAGCCCGTTCATGGCCGCCTCCGTGTGTGTTGGCCGTCACGCATGATCGCTCTCCGCCCACCGCCGGTTCTCGAACGCGCCCGAGACCGCCCACAGCACGACGGGCGCCAGCAGCGGCATCACGAGGGCGAGGATCAACGGTAAGAAATTGCGCTTGGCGTGCTCGACGCGCAGCGACACCGCCTGCGTCGACGTGTTGCCCTCTTCCTTCGGCTTGGCGACCTCGAGCCGCGCCACGTACGTCCCGGGCACGAGGCCGTCGAGGCGCGCGCTCCCGCTGGCGTCCGTGCCGCTCGACACCCGCGTGAGGTGCGCGGTGCCGTCGTCCATGCCGAGCAGCGCCACGTAGATCATGGCCTCCGAGCGGGGCGCGTTGGTGGTGATGACCACCTCGACGTCGTCGCGGAAGGCTTCGGGCACCACGAACGGCTCGGTCAGCCACACGTCCGGCCCGACCGGCGTGGTCAGGAACTGCTGCTCGACCAGCACGGTGCCCGGCGAAAGAAGCAACGCGAGGGCCCATACGGCGAGCGCGGCGACCGACAGCACCGCGCCGTTCCGCAGCGCGAGGCCCCACCCGGCGTCGCCCGCGAACGGGTTCGGCTGGTTCGGCGCGACCCCGCTCGGTGCGGGTAACTGTACCTTGAACGCCGCTTCTACGTCCGTGACGGGGACGTATGTGCCGAGCGACCACACCACCTCGCTCGCGCTGTCTTCGCGCGACAGCATGTACGGCGGCGCGACCCAGTCGTTCGAGCGCGCCTGGTCTCCGCGGTGGACCTCCCACGTCAGCTCGCCGAGGACCGCGTGGACCTCAGGCGTGCCCTCCTGGAAGTGCCGATAGGTGTGACCGTCGTGCTCGACGCGGCCATCCTGCACGGTGGGCGCGCCTGCCATGGGCACCACGAAGTTCCAGTGCTTGCTCGTGCCGTCTTCGACGAGCCAGCGATAGCCGCGGTACGGGTTGTACAGCAGGTACTCGACCCACGGCCAGCTGCCCCACGCGTTGATCACCACGCGCTCGATCGCGCCGATCACCTGCCAGGGCACCCCCTCGAACGCGCCGATGCTGCCGAGCGCGATCGTGGGCGTGAACTTCGCGCTGCCGCCCTCGTGCGCCCTCGCGACCTGCTCGCCCGCGACGTCTTCGACGCTGCTCACCGTGCCGCACGCCGCGCACCCGACCGTCGTGGCGTCGCCCGGGGCGAACAGCGTGATCGGGGCGGTGCACGCGGGGCACCGGATCGAACGGGTGCCCTCGACGTCGGCGCCAGCGAAGTCGCGCAAGTCGGGGTCGGCGAAGCCGGCGATCATCCGCAGGCCGACCAGCTTCAGGTCCGGGAGCGCGACCTCGACGCCGACCCACAACGTGCCCGGCTGGTCGGGGCGCGTCGGCACCTCGAACGTGCCGACCTCTGCCCGACCCGGCAGCGCGAGGTCCGCGTACGCCTCCTCCGAGCCGTCGAACGCTACGCCCGGGAGCTCGCCGTCCGCGGCGATCACCCGCGCGACGCCGACCTCCATCACCTGCCACGTGATCCCGGCGAGCGACACCCGACCGCCCGGAGTCAACTCCGACGCCACGCACGCCCGCCGAACGTCGTAGAGGCGCCACGTGCCGTTGCCCTCGCCGAGCCACGCGGTCTCGCCGTCGTCTTCGAAGCGGAGCAGCCACTCGTTCCACCGGACGCGATCGCGCCCCTTCCGCAGCACGCCGATGACGACGAAGTGCCGATCGCGCCATAGCCCCTCGGCGCCGATCCGGATCGGCGACAAGTCTCGCGAGAAGGCGGAGACCCGACCGTAAGCGCGCACGTCGCGGTCGGTGCGCACCACCGTGGAGCGGCAGGTCGCGCACACCGCCGCGACCGACGTCCCGTGCGAGAACGTGACGACCGCGGCGCACGAAGGGCAACGGGCGGTGATCAGCGTGTGCTCCAGTTGGCGTCGAACCATCGCACGCCGCTCCGAGGTTCGCCAGCCCGCGCCGCGACGTTCATGGGGTGGAGCGGGCTCGTAGACGGGCGCTCGCCCGACGACGCGGCTATGCGGGTGCGCTCGAATGACCATGCGGCGCGCGCGCCGTGTTCGCCGGGAGCGCCCACGGCGCTGACCGGCCCCCGATGCACACCCAAGGCCGCACCTCCGGCTGCGTTCCGACCGAAAAGGAGTCCACGATGGGCCGAATCTACGACGCGATGAAGGCTTTCATGCAGGCCGACGACTGGCCGCACAGCGAGGTCAACGAGACCACGCTCCGCACCGGCTTCAACGGCAAGAACGGCAAGTACAGCTGCTTCGCGCGCGCGCGCGAGGAGCAGGACCAGTTCGCGTTCTACAGCCAGTGCCAGATCAACGCCCCGGAGGACCGCCGGGCCGCCGTCGCCGAGTTCATCACCCGCGCGAACTACGGGATGATCATCGGCAACTTCGAGATGGACTTCAGCGACGGCGAGATCCGCTACAAGACCAGCGTGGACGTCGAGGGCACCGAGCTGAACGCGGCGCTGCTCAAGCAGCTCTTCTACGCAAACGTGTACATGATGGACAAGTACCTGCCCGGCCTGATGAAGGTGTGCTTTGCGGGCGCGGATCCGGCGGAAGCGATCGCCGAGATCGAGAACCCGTCGCCCTGATGAGCGGGCGTCGCGGCGTCACCGTACCGTTTGCGGTGGCGCCCATGATGCAGCACACGACGACCCACTTCCGCGTCGCGATGCGGGGGTTGAGCCGTCGCGTGATGCTGTACACCGAGATGGTGCACGCGAACGCCGTCTTACGCGGCCCGCCCGGGTTGATCCGGCGCTCGGAGCTCGAAGGCGCGGTCGCGCTGCAGCTCGGCGGCAACGACCCGGCGCTCGTCGCCGCTGCCGCGAAGGTCGGCTACGACCACGGCTACGCCGAGATCGATCTCAACGTCGGGTGCCCGTCCGACCGCGTGTCGTCCGGGGCGTTCGGCGCCAGCCTGATGCGGTCGCCGGAGCGCGTCGCCGAGATCATCGCCGCGGTCCGGGCCGCGGTGCCGCTGCCGGTCACGGTCAAGCACCGCATCGGCGTCGACGAGATCGACGCGTACGAGGACATGGAGCGCTTCGTCGAGACGGTGGCCGCCGCGGGCGCGGATCGTTTCACGGTCCACGCTCGAAAGGCTTGGTTGTCCGGTCTGTCTCCGGAGCAGAACCGCACCGTTCCGCCGCTGCGCTACCCGGAGGTGCACCGGCTGAAGGCGTCGCACCCTCACCTGTCCGTCGTCATCAACGGGGGCTTGTGGTCGCTCGCCGACGCCCGGCCGCACCTCGAGCACGTCGACGGCGTGATGTGCGGCCGCGGCGTGATCGAGGATCCGTGGTCGATGCTCGGCACCATCGACGCGGACTGGTTCGGGGAGGCGCCGCCCGCGCGCACGCGCGTGGAGGCGGTGCGAGGCTACCTGCCGTACGCGGCCGCCGAGATCGCGTCCGGTGAGCCCATCCACCGCGTGATGCGCCCGTGGATCCCAATCTTTACGGGGCTCCGCGGCAACAGGGCGTGGCGCCGCGCGCTGGCCGAGTCGCCGCACGGGACGCTGCGTGACCTCGAGCGCGCGCTCGACGGTGTGGCCGAAGCCCAGCGGACAGTCTGACGATCAGGCCTCGTTCGGGTCGGTCGCCATGAGCTGCGTGGCCTCGGCGACGAGGTCGGACCCGCCGATCACCAGCGGCACGCGGTCGTGCATGGACTTGGGCATGCGGTCGAGGATCGGCGTACGACCGTCGGTCGCCGCGCCGCCCGCTTGTTCGGCCAGGAACGCGAGCGGGAACGCCTCGTAGAGCAGGCGCAGCTTGCCCTTCGGGTTCTTGCGGTCGGACGGGTACAAGAACACGCCTCCCTTGAGCAGGGTGCGATGAAAGTCCGCCACCAACGAGCCGATGTAACGGGCGTTGCCCTTACGCGCCGGGTCCTTCATGCGCTCGATGAACGCCGCCATGCCCGGGTTCCAGCGGCGCTGGTACGCCTCGTTCGTCGAGTAGGTCGTGCCGGCCGGGATGCGGATGTTCGGGTGCGACAAGAAGTACTCGCCGATCGACGGATCGAGCGTGAAGCCCTGCACGCCGAACTCGGTGCCGAGCACGAGCAGCGTGCCGGCGCCGTAGAGCAGGTACCCGGCGGCGACGAGGTCGCGGCCGGACTGCAGCGCCTCGTCGACGCTGGCGGAGCTGCCCTCCGGCGACCGACGACGAAAGATACCGAAGATGCTCCCGATCGTCGCGTTGCAGTCGATGTTGGACGAGCCGTCGAGCGGGTCGAGCGTGATGATGTAGCGGCCCGAGTGGAACTGGGACGGGACCGCGACGGGCTCGGCTTCTTCTTCCGACACGACGAGGCAGGTGTGCCCGCCGTGCTCGAGCGCGCGGATGAAGGTGAGGTTCGCGTAGTGGTCGAGCTTCTGGACGAACTCGCCCTGGATGTTGACGTCTCCGGTGCCGCCGAGCATCCCGGCGAGGCCCGCGCGGTTGACCCGCGCGCTGATCATCTTGCCGGCGAGCGCGATGCTCTGGCACAACGCGGTGAACTTGCCGGATGCCTCTGGGTAGCGCTCGCGCGTGGTCTCCATCAGGTAGCGGTCGAGCGTGGTACCTTCTTCGAACTGGCGCATAGGGGCTCCCGGGCAGGAGGCGTTCGTACGCCAACCGGGCGCCCGCCGCAAGGCAGCACGGAGCAGCGGTGGTCGAAGCGGTGGTCGTCGTCGTGGGCGTGGTGGCGTCGTCGTGGATCGGCGCTGCGTTCGCCCTCGATCGCCTGGGTCGCCGCGCGCCGCCGCGCGCCGGGTGGGACTGGATCGTCGTCGCTGGCTGCCGCGTGCTGGCGGACGGGGCCCCCTCCCCTGCGTTGGCCCGGCGCGCCGAGCTCGCGGCCCGCCTGTGGCACGACGGCTACGCGCCGCGGGTGGTCGCGTCGGGCTGGCGGGCGCCGTCGGCGCCGGCGTCCGAGGCGGAGGTCATCGGGGCGCTCCTGCGCGCGCGCGGGGTGCCGGCGGAGGTGGTGGTCCACGAAGACCGCGCCCGGAGCACCCGCGAGAACGCGTCGGAGACCCACCGGGCGGTCGGCGCTGCGCGGGTGCTCGTCGTCACGGACCCGTGGCACGCGCCCCGCTGCGCGGTGGAGTTCCGCCGGCACTTCGAGGTCGTCGGCACCGCAGGCGCCCCTGGCGCGGAGCTCCTGCCACGCGCCGCGCTGCGTGAGGTCGTCGCGTTCGTGCTCGCGTGGTGGAGGGGCCGATGAACGACGCGTTCGACGACTACGCCCGGGGCCTGGCGGGCACTGAGGTGTCGCCGCACCACGGGGTGCCGTCGTATCGGGCGGGCGGGCGTATCTACGCGACGCGCCCCGACGACGACCACGCGCACGTGATGGTCTCGGCGGATCTCGTCCGGGAGGCCACCGAGCTCGCGCCGATCCTGTGCACCGAGCTGTGGTGGGGCGACAAGCTCGCGGGGGTCCGCCTCGATCTGCGCGGCGTGGACGCGACGATCTGGCGGTCGTTGCTCGACGAGGCGTGGCGGGCGGCCATGACCCCGCGGCGTCGGCGGTGACCCAACCGGCGGCGCCGAGGCTCAGAGGGGCTCCACATCCTGGTGAACGCGCGCCAGTCCGACAGCGCGGATGCCGGTTCTACAAGACGCTGATCAGGACCGCTGATGCCCGGTTCACGGGTTGGCTCGATGCCCGCTCGCAGCCGAAGGAGCGCTGACATGGCACGCACCCACCAGGAGATCCTCGATCGTCTTCCCCCTGATCGCCGGGGCAAGGTAGCCGCGCGCGCTGCGGAGGTGCGGCGTGAGGTCGAAGGCCTGCGCGCCCTCCGGCTGCTCGCCGAGCGGACCCAGGAGCAGCTCGCCGAGAGCCTCGGCGTGAAGCAGCCGTCCGTCCACAAGATGGAGCGGCAGTCCGACCTCTACCTGTCGACGTTGCGGCGCTTCGTCGAGGCGGCGGGGGGAACGCTGGAGCTGGTGGTCACGCTGCCGGGCACCGGGACGGTCCACCTCTCGGGGATCGGTGAGATCACGGAGGCGGATCCGGCCTGACCGCTGCAGCGAGCGGGTTGCTACTCCAGGTAGCCGAGCGCCTCGAGCTGACCCTTGAGCGCCGCGTCGACCTGCATCCGATCGCCGGCCCCGAACGACATCAGCGTCGCGCGCGCCGCCGCGTGGGCCTCGTCGAGCGCGCGCAGCGTCGCCGGGTCGGGCAGCGGT